>CANRBO010000006.1 GCA_947628885.1 uncultured Clostridia bacterium
AAATATAAACCGTGAAAGTTTGCTAGCACAAAAAAGAGCAGAAGCGGAAGAATTAAGAGATGCGATAGCAAGTGGACTTGATAAACTATTTGAAGCATCGATAATTTGCACAATATTTGCGTATAGCATGGAAGAATTAAATAGGCAAACAGAACTTTTATCATCAGAAATGTCGAAAACATTAATTGGTATGAAAACAGCATGGGCAATGCAAGAGCAAGCTTTTAAAACAAATATGCCATTAGCAGAAGACAAAATAGGCAAAACACATACATTTGATCGTAGATCTATGGGAACTGTATTCCCATTTATCAATTCAGATGTAGGACATGAAAATGGTATACCAATAGGATTTAATAGACAAACTGGACTTCCAATATTATATGATAATTTTAGTTCATCATTAAGTAACTATAACATGGTTATATTCGGAAAATCAGGAGCTGGTAAAGGTGTTACAATAAAAACTTTAATAGCAAGATCAGCAGTATTAATGGGAATAGAAACATTAGCACTAGATGCTGAAGGCGAATATGGAATTGTTGCAGAAGCATTAGGAGGATTAAATGTAGTAATATCTCCTAATTCAAACACAATAATAAATCCATTTGATATAGAACCTGAAATGACAAAAGATGAAATAACAGGAAGAGAAAGAGTTACATTAAATGTTGAAAATAAAGTAGAAGATGTAACTCAAATATTGCTTACAATGGCAAGAGGAAGCACAAGAACAGAAGATGTAAATGAAGTAACAAAGCAAATAATTGCAGAATCTGTTGCAGAAGAATATGCAGGATTAGGAATTACAAATGATGTAAATAGTTTATACTCATTAGACCAAAAAGGTTTAGTTCAAAATGAATATCTAGGTAAAAAAAGGAAACAAATGCCAACAATAGGATCTTGGTATCGTAGATTACTTTATAAATCACAACAAAATCAAAATCCTGATTATAGAATACATTATAGTTACTTAATAAAAGTTATGCAACAATATGTAAAAGAGTTAAATGGACAGCTTGCATATTTTGACGGACAGTCAACATTTGATTTATTAGAAGGAACATCTTTTATAAATCTTGATATATCACAATTAGAAGAAAGATTTGCAAGACCATTAGCACAGCAAATATTACTTACATGGATTTGGGAAAAATATGTTAAGAAAAATAGTGAAGACAAATCAAAAGCAGAAATGAAAAGAGTTCTTATTGATGAGGCATGGATGCTTTTACCATTTCCTGAAGCAGTAGATTTCTTAAATAAAATGGCAAGACGTGCAAGAAAAAGAAATGTATCATTAGCAGTTGTATCACAAAGATTCCAAGATTTCTATGAGAAATCAGAAGTACAGGCAGTTTTAACATCATCAGATACAAAATTATTCTTAGCACAAGACAAATCAGAAATACAATACATAAAAGAAGTATTTAAATTAAGTGAAGGAGAGGCATCATTTTTAACAACATGTGCAAGAGGACAAGGACTATTTAAAGTAGGAGAACAAACTGCAATAATTGAGATAAGACCAACAAAGAAGGAATTTGAATTTATAGAAACTAATATAAACAAAATTAAGGAAAAACAAATTCAAAACTAATAGAGGAGTATATTGATGAAGAAAGGGATAGCAACATTATTAACTATACTAATTATATTAAATTTATATACACCACATGTAAATGCTGCTACAGATGATGAAGGTGGTCCAAGGATTAGTGATGAAGCATTAAATGCAACGATGTATGAAGGAGAAGGCATTATCCCTACAAAACAGGGCAATGAAGTTGGCACACAAAGAGAGGCAACTGATGCTTCATCTAAGACTAATGCCATGGATACTGTAATTGGTATAGTGTTGTCTCTTTTTACTATACCACCTAAAATAGCAAGTTGGGTAATGTCAGAGATAGTATTACATGGTAAAATAAATTATATTGATGCTGATGCTGGGGAAAAACAATCACTATTTACAATATATGACTTATTATTAGGTAAATATTATTTATTTGATATTGATTTTTTCAATTTGAAGTCAGGAGACGGAAATGCAACATTAATAAATAATTTAAAAGATAATGTCGCAATTTGGTATACTGGATTAAGAAATGTTGCATTAATAGGAAGTGCATTAATTATAATATATATAGCAATTAGATTAGCAATTGCAATAACATCAGGAGAAGCAGCAGAAACTGCTAAATATAACAAAATGATAACCAGTTGGCTAATAGGAATTGTACTAATATTTATAGTATATTTTCTAGCAATAATTTTAATTTATGCAAATACATTTATTGTAGATTTTTTAAAAAATATTATAACTGCAAGTGGGACAGACGGAAGTATGGAAGCAAGAATACTAACCAACACAGTAAGCGATATAGCAGCACAAAAAGGAATAAATAAGTTACTTTTTGTAGTACTATATTGGGTACTTGTATATTATCAACTTAAATTCTTTATAGTGTATTTAGAAAGGATGCTAGAAGTATACTTCTTAATGATTGTATCACCACTTGTTTGCATGTTATATCCAATTGATTTTGTAGGAGACGGAAGATCGCAGTCATTTAAAAAGTGGTTTAAAACGCTCACTGAAAAAATAATGTTACAATCAATACAATTAGGAGTATTTGTAATATTTATGATTACTGCAAATGAAATAGCAACAGAAGCGCCGCTTGTTGCAATATTATTCTTTAGTGCATTAAGCAATGGAGAAAAGATTGTCAAGAAATTATTTGGATTTGGTGGAAAGAACATAAAAGATGTACATTTGAAAAAAATAAGACCACACTAAATCAAGATAAGGAAATATAAATCATGAAAAATAAAAAGAAAAAAATAATAATTATAACGTTAATAGTAATAATTTTTATTTTACTAGCTATAGCAATAATAACAAATAACTTTCAATCTTCAGAAAAAAAGTCAGTTGATGATTTTAAAAATGTTAAGGAAATAGCAGAATATTATGGTTGCATTTATAATTCGATGACAAATTCAGAAGAAGAAGGATTTGACAAAGACATCAATTTAATATTTTCAGAAAATCCAATTACAAACGAAGGTGCAAGCAATAAATATAAATATAATAGTATTTTAGGTGCAATTGCAGCTAAAATGGACAAGAAAAATTTTAGAGTATTGGACGAAACAAGGGACATGATAGTAAGAGTTTACTTTTTACAAGATAGTCAAACATATACAATTAATAATGATTCATACTATTTTGAACATGTAGCATCAAAATACTCTATGGAAAATGAGCTCATTGAAAATATAACAAATGTAACAATTAATTCAGACCAATTATGGCAAATAATAACTAATAATTGGAGAACAGGAAACCTTAATTTAGGAACAATAGACAGCACAGTAAATAAGTATGACATATATTTTGACGAAGGATATAAAATAAGAAAAATAAATGGACAAGTATATAATATAGTTTTCACAAATAAATACAACGGATTAGTAGTGAACAATCTAAGAACCAATAATACATTGGAAAATATAGAAAGTGTTTTAGGAACTCCTACATACTCTAATGATTTAGAAGCTAATGTAGATCTAATAGGCTACAAAACACAAAGCTTTTACATATTTTTCACAGGAGAAGAAATATCAATTTATCCAAATAAAGAAGCGGATAAACAAGAAGAATTTGCTGAATTAGTAACAACATATATAGAAGATAAAAATGTACAAGAATTTTTATCAAAACTAACAGACACATGGCCGGACTATTCAGATTACACAAAATATGAAGGATATGTAGATATAAAATATCCACTAAGAGGTGTAGAAGTAGAATTAAGTCAAAATAATGTAGTACAAGTAAAATGCTATAACAATTATAATGGAAAAGTTACAAATGAATTAACAATACAAAACATAAAAGAAAATAAAGAAATACCACAATGTATAACAATAGCATCAAATCAAAATTTGGTAAACCTCGCAGAGGTTTATAGAATAGAAATGGATTCAAGATATAGACATCCATGGGACAATGTGGAAACAATAGCAACAAAGCAATATGTAGTGTATTTAGATAAAGAACAAGGCAAATGTGATTTCTACTCGATTGATAAACAAAATATTGATACAAGCATAAATGCAGTAGAAATGGATAATATTTATGCATTAAATGATACGATATTTATATACAACATACCAAATAAAGGAATATATGCATATATTGCACCAAATAAAGAAATTAAAGAAATAATAACAGGAGATGAAGAATTTAATATAAAATCAGTACAAGACAGCACAATATATTATGATGATAAAAGTATAAAGATAAACTAGAAATGAATCAAATTATAGATTATAAATTTTAGAAGATAAAAAGTAAAGAAATAAAAAAGCAAAGAAAGGACGAAATACATGATAATAAAATTAAGCAAAAAAATCATAGCAATAGTATTAATTGTATTATTGTGTATGATGTATCCATTAACTGTAACACCAGTATTAGGAGCAGGTACAACTCTAACATTTGATGAAAATGCAACACTAGTAGAGAGTGCAAAAAGTTTTTATACTTATTATAAAAATTGTTTATTTGGCAAAGTTGATTATGAAAAAAAAGATATATTGGAAGCGTGGTTAGACACATACATGGGAAAATATACTGTAGAAGATTTGAAAAAAACAATAGATAAGCAATTAGAAGGTGAATATAACGGAAACGACAGACGATCGATAGATAGATTTCTTGATGATAATTATTTAAATGATCCAGAAAAACAATTAGAATATGCAAGAAAAAGGATAGGTGATTTTGCAGAAAGGTTTGCAAATAATAAAAGTAATGAAACGGAATATGATTATACTTATGGTCCGCAGAGAAAAGATACATATAATAATAAACCTCCAACAGGATCAGGTCCATTTATATTTGATTGTGTAGGTTTTGTAGATTATGTTATTCATTATTCTATAGGACTTACTAATGAAAAGGCGGAAAATGGCTGGGGAGGATTTGTTTCACCACAAAGCTTGATAAAAGATAATCGATTTTCATCTATAGATGTTAGTCAGGCGCAAAGAGGAGATGTTTTGATTGATCCTGAAGATTTTGAAGGAGATACCTTAGTACATGTGGCTATTTATTTAGGAGATAATAAAGTTTCTGATTCGACCACACTTACACCAACAGTAGAAATTAGAGATATAAATAAAGTATCAAATGGTTTTTTTGAGCCAAAGACACATAATACATTTACCATGGCAGCTAGACTAAATTCGTTAGACGGAGTCAACTATGGAGAATTACCAGGCGGAGTGCAATTTACAGGACCAATAACAGATTTGGATAGCTTAGATTTTGAATTCTCAGGTATGCCAGTTACCGCTACATTTGCAGGCGGATATAGTTTAATGTATTATATCAGCAAAATAGGAGATTTATTTGATTATATATTTGGAATAATGTTCAATGGAATAAAAATCGTACCGGTTAGAATTATTAACGGTATGTATGAAATAATAACTAACACGTTTGATTATCTAAATGGAAATACAAGTGAAACATAGATTTTCTAAAGAAACTATTAATATAAATATAAAAATGAAATTATTGTAGAAGGAGAGGTTATGATAAAAAACAAAATAAAAATACTATTATCAATCATTATATCAATTATAATCATGATTTCTCCATGCATATCAGTAGCAGAAGACAGCAAAAAAGAATCAGAGAAAGATACATTTACAATCGAACAATTAGTTTTTAACAAAATTCCATTTTTAAATGTAAATGTATTTGAAGACTCTGATGTAGAAGAAAACAGCTTCACAATGAGAATAAGGACAACCGTTGCAACATGGTATGTATCTTTTAGAAATATTGCAACAATTATATTGGCATTTGTATTAGTCTATATAGGAATAAAAATGGCATTAGCAACTACTGCAAAGGAAAAAGCAAACTTTAAAAAAATGTTTACAAATTGGGTATCAGCACTTATAATAATTTATACAATACATTTAATTATAATGGCAGTATTAAATATAAATGAAGAGTTTGTAGCTTTATTAGCAAAAGCCAATAAAGCAGATGATGTAACAATTTATGAAACAATAAGAACAAGAAGTGAAGATTTAAGACTTACAGTAGGAATCCCAGCAGCAATTATGTATGTAGCATTATTCTTTATTAGCATCATATTCTTATGGACATATGTAAAAAGATTTTTTACAATTATAGTATTAATCATGGCAGCACCATTAATTGGAATAAAGTATGCAATTGACAGTGCAGGAAAAGGACAACAAAGTAAAATTTTTACAACATGGCTTTATGAATTTACAATGAACGTACTTATACAATCAGTACATGCGCTATTATATGTTGTGTTAATGAAGATAGCAATTGATCTTGCAATGACTACAGTTATAGGATTTGTAATAGCATTAGTATTTATGAATTTTATTTTAAAAGCAGACAAAATATTTATGACAATATTTGGATTTAATAAGAGATCAAAATTAGTAGGTGATGTTGTACCACCAAGCACAAAGCAAAAAGAAAAGATGAGAGAAGAATTTGCAGACTTTATATTTATAGGAGGAGTAGCGAAAGATGCAATTAAGTATACTGCTCATAAGGGTGCATCAGTTGTTAAATGGACATTTAGAAAAGGAGCAGAGATATATAGAAATCATGTATCTTTTGAAAGACAGGAAGAAATAAAAGATACGAAGGATAGAGCACTTGATGCTATTGACAATACATTGAATAGAGCATATAGAAAGATAAGAAGAGGCAAAGATAGTTATAATCTACAACTTGCAGTAATGTCAAGGAAAAAAGGAACAACTGGTGTAATAGCAAAGAAAAAATTAAAATTAGCAAGAAAACAACTAAAAGCAAGATATACTGCTCCATTTAAATTTATAAAACAAGCAGGAGGAAATGTATTAAAAGTTACCTTTGGAATCCCAGTAGCTGTAATTAATCCAGGAGTTGGAATAGGTATGTTCATATCAGGAGCTAGAGGATTTGTAAATATGGCTACACAAAAAGACAGCAAAGGAAAGAAATATAAAGGAAAAGAAGGAATAAAACAAAAAATAACTTTAGGTACATATGGAACAGTAAAAGAATTATCTAAAGGAAATGAAAAGGTAGGAAAAACAGTTAACTATTTAAAACAAGCACAGGATAAAGAAGACGAAATAGAAAACATGTTTACAAAAACATTTAAAAATGTGTCGGACCAAGAAGTAAAGGAATATAAGAAGAAAATAAAATTCTTATTAGATTATGCAGATGAAGATAATATAAATATGATATTAAGACAAGGACTAATACGCAGAGGAATAAATGTTGTAGACAGTGATAATATCAATTCAGTAGCAGAAGAAATGACAGATTACATGATAGCTGAGATAGGAATAGCTGGAATATATACAGCAGAAGAAACAGACACAATTAGAGAAAGGATGATTGAATACACAAGGAATTTACTTGATAAAAAAATAGAAGAAGACGAAAGAGCAATAGAAGAGCAAATCCTTGAAGATCAAAAAAATGAGTTAGAATTAAAAGATGAAAAAGAAAAAATAGAAAAAGCATTAGAAGAAATAAAAGAAAAGCAAGAAAAAACCAATAAGAAGGAAGAGGAAGGGGAAGAACAAGAAGAGGAAGAAGAACAAGAGGAAGAAGAAGAACAAGAAGAGCAAGAGGAAGAAGAAGAACAAAGAGAGCAGGAAGAACAAGAAGAGCAAGAGAAAGAAGAAGAACAAAGAGAGCAGGAAGAACAAGAAGAGCAAGAGCAAGAAGAAGAAGAACAAAGAGAACAGGAAGAACAAGAAGAGCAAGAGAAAGAAGAAGAACAAAGAGGACAGGAAGAACAAGAAGAGCAAGAGAAAGAAGAAGAAGAACAAAGAGAACAGGAAGAACAAGAAGAGCAGGAGAAAGAAGAAGAAGAACAAAGAGAGCAGGAAGAACAAGAAGAGCAAGAAAAAGAAGAAGAGAAAAATGCAGGAAAATCAAAAGAACAAATTAAATATGAAAAAGCACTTGAAAGAGTAAATAAACAATTACAAGATATAGAAGAAAGAAAGAAAAATTATGCAAATAATATAAGAGAACCACAAGGAAGAGAAGATGAGAATAGCACATCAAGTAGTAGAAATTCACAAACAAGAACACAACCAAGAACTATAAACGCACAGGATATGGCACATGAATTTTCATTTGCAATTAGAGCAAGTGGAATTAATCCAAGATATAATGATTTAACGAAAAAGATAGTTGAATTACATGATATTAACAAGAAAGCACAAAATGATATTAAATCATCAGTAGTAATAGAAAACAGATTTATAGATTCCTTAACTAGACCAAGTATAACAACAGGAATCAACCCAAGAATCAATACAAGAATAGATACAAGGACAAATCCTAGAACAAATAATAGACCTAACACAAGAAATAACAGATACAGGTAAAAATATTTATAGGGAAGGAGAGATAATCCAAATATTTTATATAGCAATTAAAATTGGATTATACCATAACAAAATGATTAAAAGAAAATTGAAACAACTCTTAATAATTATATTAGTTATGATGATTACAATAATAAACATCACTGAACCAGCATCACATGCAGCTACAAATCCGTTAGGGATATATAATGAGGAGGGGGGAGTTCAAAATTGGGTAATAGAATACATTAGTAAGTATGACACGATATTAATGGAACAACTTCCATCTAAGACCAACGACGATGATAAAAGAACATTACAAAAAGATATGGTAGATGGGTGCATGACTGAAATTAATAGCTGTAGTGGGATATATTTTGACGGTACAATTACGATAGATGAATTATATGATTGTGCTGTTAAAACATTGCCTGAAGGAGCTGAATCTGATTTGGCTATGGCAATAGATGTAATATATCTTAATAGTGAAGGATCAAATGATAATAGCAGTGATAATAATGGTAATAATAATGAGGATAATAATGATAGTAATAATGGTGATAATACAAGCCAAGAAACGAGAGAGCCTGATGATATAGATAACTTGGTATATAAATTTATTGATACTTATATAAATTGTAATACAGCTGATGAGAGAAATGACGGGTGGATAGGTGCAATTCAAGCATATATAAGAAATAACCCAACTGCTAATTCAACTACATTAAAAGATGTAATAAACAGTAGAATTAGAAGAGGCTATTATGATAGTTATGCCAATGATAAAAATCTTCAAAGAAGCAATGTTCAAAATATCGTAGAAAATGCTTTTAATAGCTATGATAACTATATTGAAACTGAGGTTCTGGAACCAAGAGAAGAAGGTCAAGGAGACGATGCAGGTATTTTCGCCAAATTTATTGATGGACTTGCAGGCTTAATCTTCTACCCACTAAAGGTTTTACCAGCTTTGCTTGGAGCAGTTTTATTAGGAATAGTAGATGCAACAACATGGGAAAATCTAACTTTATACAATATATTATTTAACCAGATTGAATTAACTAAAATAGATTTCTTCTCGCCTAGTTCAGATTCAACCGTATCTGAAATAAGAGACAATGTAGCAGTATGGTATGTAGGAATTAGAAATGTAGCAGCAGTGCTATTAGCATTAATATTAATATATGTAGCAATTAGGATGGCTATGTCAACTGTAGCAGAAGATAAAGCAAAATACAAGAAAATGTTTATAGACTGGGCTGTAAGTTTATGTTTACTGTTTGTTTTACATTATATAATGATATTCGTAATTAATATAAATAACGCATTTGTTAATGTATTGAGTAAAGCCGCGAATGATACGAATATGGACAGTGTGCTAAGCAAGCTATTTAAAGAAACATTTTCATTAGGATTTGTTGACGGAATAGGAAGCTCAATTTGCTATATGATGTTAGTAGGTGTAACATTTATATTCTTCTTTGCTTACATAAAGCGTATGATAACAATTGCATTTTTAATAATAATATCGCCATTGATAACTGTTACATATTCAATCGATAAAATGGGAGACGGTAAATCACAAGCATTAAATACATGGTTAAAGGAATTTGTTTACAATGTTTTGATTCAGCCATTTCAATGTATAATATATTTATCTTTGGTATCTACTGTACTTAAGCTAGTAACTGAAGATCGATTAGGACAAAGTTTAATAAATGTATTTATAGCAGTATATGTAATAATGTTTATGTTTAAGGCAGAAGATATAATTAAGAAGATATTTGGATTCGAATCTGAAAGTATGGGTAAAACTATTGCCTCTGCAGCTATTACATCTGCAATAATAAGTAGAGGTTCAGGTTTACTTGGAAATTCAGGTTCAAAGAAAAGCAAACCAAAAGAACAGCCAGATTATAGAAGAAGACCAAGAAGAGCTAATGATACAGGTGCAGAAGAACCAGTAAGAGGTCCAAATGGCGGTGGTACTGGACAGGGCGGTACCGGCGGTAACAGACAAGGTGGCACCGGAGGTAACGGTCCAGGCGGTTCAGGTGGCAACGGCGGTAATGGTCAAAACGGCAACGGAGGAAATGGCAATGGTGGCAATGCTCCAAATGGCAACGGTGGAAATGGCAACGGCGGCAATGGTTCAAATGGTAACGGAGGAAACGGAAACAACGGTTCAAATAACAATAATCCTCGTAATAGTATTGATGAAAAGAAAGCTATGCGAAAACAACGAGTAGGAAAATTGATAAAAGGCTGGGCAAGGTTAAATATTGCAGGTGCAGCTAGATTAGCAGGATTAGGACTTGGATTATCTACAGGAGATTTAAGTACAGGAATTGCAGGTTTAAATCTAGGAGCAACTGCAGCTAAGAAAATAAATAATACGGAAGCGTTAAACTCGAGAAAATCTGAGCAAAAAATACAAATGGCTCGAATAGCAAACGCTGTTGATGATTATCAAGATAAATATGGATATTCTAATAATCAAGTATTACAAAATACACAGGATTGGTTAGACGGAATAAGCACACCAGATAGAAATGATGAAGAGGGATTAAAATTATACCGACAAATGAATAATCTTAAACAACAAATGAAGGAATCAGGTATGTCTAATGACGATATAAGAGAACAATTAGATGCATTAATAAAAAATTGTTTAAGTGGAGAACAAAGTAGAATTAATAGATAATGTAAGAAAGGTAGGTGTGGTGTCATAATGGATGAAGAAAATGGCAATCAAGCAGAAAACAATAATCAAAATGAAGCAATAAATACGACTGCGGGACAGCAAGATAAAGCTAATGAAAAAAAAGAACAAGTAAATAATAATAAAGCTGTACAAACATCAAAAAAATTCTTAAAACATCTTATATTGGCACATTTACCTGCCTTTCTTGCTATTATTGCAGCTATATTCCTACTATTAATGATAATCGGAATTTTAGATGTAATTATAACTATGCCAGGTATGATAATTGGAAAACTAAGAGAAATGGCACATGAGTGGTTGGCGAAGGTAGATGGTTGGATTACTGGTGATAATATATCTTGGACAATCAAAGATGAAGATCTTAAAGATGTAGCTCAATATGTACAAGACATGGGATTCGATTTAGTGGGATATGGTTTTGGAGACAATACTACATACGATAGTGGAGAAGATGAAGATACTGAAGAAGAAACTGAGAAAGACGGAATTGAAAATAGCACAATTGATGAAGTTGATAGTAAGTATTTATTTGCTTATTTAGTTCAAGATACTGCAATTTATACAAGAGCAGTATGGTCTTGGAAAGGTGCATTTCTACCAGGAGACGCAGAAAGCTGGGCAAAAGGCATGATTAATATAGATGATTCTGGAACAGGAAATGCAAGAATTAAAATTGACCCTGACTTAAGAGTTATGGAAGTTGAAGTACCTGGAGAATATTTGGACGAAAACACATATAGATTTAATATGGCAAACTGGTCATCTAAATATGGTAAACCACTAGAACTATTTTTAGCACTTCATGTGTCAACTATGATGCCTGATTTTACATATGATTTAGCGACAAATCAAGAATTCAACACAAAAGTAAATATTGCATTTAAACAACAAATTGCAACATTTGATATATCATATCATAATACTGTAACTGGACAAGTAGTAGATGAAAGCACAATAAAACAAGTATATGAAACAATGATGAGCAAACCAGCTGGAACTGAACAAGGAGGACAGCAAGATTATCTTAATAATGGAGACGGAGAGTGGGTTACTGTTCGTGAGGAAAGACATGATCAATATGGAAATGTACTATATGACTCAGACGGAAATATAGTATATTATGAGTATACTTATTATGAATATGACAATGTAGATTGTCCTTTAAAAGGATTAACAGTAGCAGAAGTTAAGGCATTAAGGGACTTGATTACAGACGGAGACGCAGGAGAGAAAATATATTATCCTTATATTGAAAGTGTAAAAAATCATTGGTATTATAATGATTTCAGTTTTACTTATGCATCTGATGAAGGTGGAGCAACTAAAAAAACACTTATATATAAACCTGATGATACAACAAATATTCTATATGATATAGCAGGAAATATAACCATAGATGCATTAATGCCTAATGGAATATATCAAGTTTGTGAGCCTGATGTAACAGGACCAAATCCTGCGATAGTAGCATTATTTAAGGGTGGAAATAGTGCGTATCCTAAATTCACAGGAAAATATTATAGATATGACGGAACAAGGGATAAAGCACAAAAAATTGCTAATGCAAAAGCAAAATCGTCAACATATAAATTTATGAATCAAACATATGATAAAGAACCAGTTACTGTATATAAAGAGCCAGTAACATTTCAAGATGTTGATAGTAGCACACCTTCAAATAAAAATGCTTTTTCGGCATTTGCAATACTAGAAAATGCTCATACAGAAGAGGCTGAAACATCATATAGATGTTTAAAAGAATTACTAGTAAATTTAAACTATTTTACAGAAGAAGAGCTTACAACAGAATTAGAAAATGTAATGATGTGGCCAATAAAAACTACAGATATAAAAGAAGATTTTGATGTTGTAGTAGATGCAAATGCTTATGGATTTACAATACAAAACGTTAAAGATAGAGAGATAGTGGCTCCTGAAAATTGCAAAGTAACAGTAAAAGGTAATGTTGCTACATTAAAATTTACACAAATGAGTGATGAAACAGTTGCATTATTAGAATATATTTATAGAAATGATTTTAAAAGTATAGATAAAAATATGCTTGTTGGTCTAACTATGAAAATAGAAGGAATTAAAGATGTAAAAACTGGTAATGTAAAAAGAGGAGAAACAATTGGAAAAGCAGAAGATAATGTAAAAATAACAATGTTAGATGTGGACAAGTCAGCAATAGAAAATATCGAACAATATATGGATCAAGAACAAAATTATGCTTCTGAAGAAAACATGAAAAATAAGAAGAATAATACAAGTAATCGGACAAAACGGAAATGCCGGAAGTAGCCATAGTTCAGGTATAAAAATAGGAGAAGGAAAATGGAAATATAATAGTAGTGACATGGATTTAATCTATTCAATTACTCAACAAGAAGACAACAAAAGTTATGAAGGGGCTTTAGCTGTAATAACATCAGCCTGCAATAGAGCCGAGTCCAATTGGGGTGGATATGGTACAGATCCATTAAGTCAGTATACTGCTAAAGGTCAATATGATTATGATATTTATGGCTATTATAAACAGTGGTTAAATGGAAATCAATATGATTATGTAAGAAAAGCAGTTGACGATGCAGTAACTAAAGGAAAAAGAAATCATAATTATTTTTCATTTAAAGGTTATTATGTAGAAGGTGGTGAAAAAATAGGTGGTAACTGGTATCATAACTAAAAAGAAGCATACAAATAGAGAAGAAGAAAACTAGTATTTTAATCCAATGGATTAAGAGTAAAGGTTTATAGGCAACCCAAAAGCCTAAATCATGTATAAGGAATAAATTATAAATGAAAAAGTTGTTAATAATGGTTATTATATTGCTGATAATATTAGCACTTGGACAAATTATTTATTATAAAACAAATAACACAAGTACATCTAACAACGATACGTTTTTGTATATAATGGGTATGACTACGTTATATGATAGATATAATCCAAAATTAGATCTAATTGAATTAGGTAATGTTTTTTACAAATTTTCAATTGTAGATGTACCACAAATATATGAAGATATAGTTTCGAGAGACACTAGATTGTTAGAAAGATATTATGAACAAAATTCAAAAAAATTAAAAAAAATGAATATATACACCAAAGAAGATTTTATTGCAATATCAAAACAAATACAAGAAATATATGATGATAATATAGATGCTGGTTTGTACGATTATAATATTAATACAGAAACTATATCATATACACAAGGAAATTTGATAAGCTTTGAAACAGAATTTATATATGATAATTTGAAAAGTTTGAAAGTGACATTTACTATATCAGAAAATGACGATACAGTAAAAATATCAGCATAAAATTTTACGATTTTGGTTTAGGGGATAACCTTTTAAAATCCTAATATTATACAAGGAGGAGATGTTAGATTTAAATAGTAGTAACCTTATAAAATTAGGTCTAACATAAACTATTAAATGAAGAAAAATGTTGTAAATATATTATTGTTAATAGTAGTACTTATTCTAATCGCAATAAACATAATAATTTATATAAACAATCATAAAGAAGATGAAGAAGAAATTAGAGTAAATAACACAATTACAGAAAATAATTTAAGTGAAAATATTAATTATGAAGAAGAAGAACAAAAAGCAATAACAGAAAAAACAACTACAATGAACGAAAGAAGTAGGATGCAAACCTATTTTGGAATATTTATAACATATATAGAAGAAGGAAATTATGAAGCAGCTTATAATCTACTAAATGAAAATTTTAAACAAAGTTATTTTAAGACACTGGAAGAATTTGAGCAGTATGTACAAAAATATCCTGAGAATATAGTAGTAGACTATCAAGATATAAATAGAGAAGGAGAAATATTTATATTGACAGTTGAAATAAAAGATTTGTATGATAGCCAAGCTGAAACAATAAAACAAAGAGTAGTTGTTAAAGAAAATGATGCAAATGATTATGAGATATCATTTCAAGTTAATTAACTGCGTATGTATGCAGAAACCATGATATGGTTATGCCTTAGGATAGAGAAAAGGTTAATAAATATTTAGTAATTATTAATTAGAATATATGTTTTAGGATAGGGAAAATGTTAATAATATCTAGTAATTATTAATCAGAGTGTACGCCTTCAAAGAAAGGATGATAATAAAAAATGAACTTAAATGCAAGGATAATATTAGCAGTAAGAAACTTTTTTAGAAAATATGGAAGAGTTATATTAATAGTAGCCGTTATATGGTTGATAATATTTTTATTTAATCAATATTTGAAAAATAGACCAAGAGAAAAATCATTGATAAATACCTATACACCTGATGAACCAATAATGGACGAAGGAGATACTGTACCCAAAAGGGCAGTAAGCACCGTAAACGAAACAATAGAAAAATATTTCAATTACTGTAATCAAAAGGAATATGAAAATGCATTTAATATGTTGACAGACCAATGTAAGGAATATTTGTATGCAAATGATGTAAATAAATTTAAGGAATATGTAGATAAAATATTCCCAAATAATAAGATATATAATATACAAAATTATTCAAATGTGGACGATATATACATATATAATATAAGAATCCTTGATGACATAACAGCAACAGGAACAACAGAAAATTATGATGTATATCAAGAAAAAATTGTTTTACATGGAGATAATAGTGAGTTCAAAATTTCAAATCAGGGATATATAGGAAATCAGAAAATAAATAAAGAAATAGAAAATGACGACATGAAAATTAAAATGATAAAAAAAGAAATGAGCTACACTAAAGAAGAGTACACATTAGAAATAAGAAACAAAACAGATAATTATATGATGATATGTGATGAAATGGGAGGAAATCAGATAACACTTAATCTAGGAAATCAAATTAGACCAGTATTAAATGTAACAAACGGTAATATTATTATAGTACCGGACGAAACCAAAAAAGTAACACTAATATTTGATAAATATTATGATGACGGAGTATCACCTATAGGAATAAATTTTAATAATGTAAGATTGTTAAAAAGAATAGCATCATCATTGACAGACGTAAGCGACCAAAGTGAAGATAATATCGTTAGAACATTTAGTATTAATATAGGACTTCAATAGATTTGATAATATAAGATAAATAATGTAATTGATAGATTTTATAATACAAGATAATATAGCGTAATTAATAGATTTTATAATACAAAGTAATAAGTGTAATTAATAAATTTTGTATTATAAAATCTATGTTTTATATTATGAAATTTTAATAGAAAATTAATAATAGTAATAGAATTCATAAAAATTATTTAATAACATATAATCTGTGTTAGAAAGAAATGAAAATATTTCATTTTGATATGGCTTAAGAAAAAGTTTGTTTATATTTTATCTTAAGATTTGAAACGATAAAATGTTTATTTGTATTTCTTAAGATTTATCTTAGGTATGAAAGGAATAATTTTACAATGAAATATTATAAAGAAATTGCTATTATAAAAAGGTGTACTTTAATCATATTAATTATAACTTTAGTTACCAATTTAATAACTACAATCTCTTTAGCAGACAACAAAGAAAATGAAGAAGAAGAAAGAATTTTTTATGAAAATATAATAAGCGAGATAGAAAGTGAAAAAAATTCATCAAATAAAGTAAGTGCAAATGAATCAATTTCAGTAAGTAATGTTATAGAAAAGCCAACAATTAATTCAAGAAGATATGTTATTTTTGATAGAAGCTCTAAAACTGCAATTTACGGGAAAGATGAGAATAAGCAGACAGCCATGGCATCTACTACCAAAATTATGACATCATTAGTGATATTAGAAAATTGCAAAAATTTAAATGAAGTGGTAACAATAAGTGCCAAGGCAGCCAACACAGGAGGATCAACATTAGGAATACATAAAGACGATAAAATTACAGTTATGGATTTATTATACGGATTAATGCTAAGGTCAGGAAATGATACAGCCGTAGCATTAGCAGAACATGTAGGTGGAAGTATAGAGGAATTTGCAACAATGATGAACAAAAAAGCTACGGAAATAGGGCTTAAAGAAACGAACTTTGTAACACCTCACGGACTCGATAATCCAAACCATTACACAACTGCGTATGAACTAGCATACCTAACAGATTATGCATTGAACAATGAAATGTTTGCCAAAATAGTGAAAACACAATATATAACAATTTCAATAAACGGAAATCCAAAAGAATTAAAAAACACAAATGAATTATTATTATCAAATGTTGAAGGAGTGTACGGAGTAAAAACAGGATTTACTAATAATGCAGGAAGATGCCTAGTAACATCAGTCAAAAGAAATGATATGGATTTAATAGTAGTAGTTCTAGGAGCAGACACGAAAAAAGATAGAGCAAAAGATAGTCTAAAATTGATAGAATATGCATATAAAAGATTTAGAATAGAAGATGTAGAAAGTTTTGCACAAAAAGAGTTTGAAATGTGGAAAAACATTAATGAAAATCGAATATATATAAATAAAGGCAGTGGAGTAATTGAATTAGCCAAAACTGAACCAAAAATAAAAAGAATAGCAACAGACAAAGCGTTAACTGCTGAAATAAATTCAATCAATTATATAGAAGCGCCAGTAGAAAAAGGAACAAAAATAGGAACGATGACAATAAAAAACGGAGAAGACATTATTGAAGAATTAGATATATTAACTGCCAAAAGAGTGGAAAGGAGAAGCATACTAGATTATTTTTCAATATTTGCAAAAGTAATATTTAGTAACTAAACGAAAAATAGGGGGTTGACAATAAGCAAAAAATCTGATATTATTATAATTGCTTTTGAACAGAGCAATTATATGCGGGAATAGCTCAGTTGATAGAGCGTCGCCTTGCCAAGGCGAAGGTCACGGGTTTGAGCCCCGCTTCCCGCTCCAATTCAAAAGCTTTTTAATTTGAATTCTATTGAATTAATAAAATATTTTAATAAAATTATTAAATTAATAAAATATTAAAGTAATAAAATAATAATTGGCGCCTTAGCCAAGCTGCTGAGACTGTGCGAAACGAAGTGAGTTATAGTGTCAGTATGCGAAATAATTTAATATTTTTAACATGGCGCCTTAGCCAAGCGGTAAGGCACGAGTCTGCAAAACTCTGATGATCGGTCCGACTCCGATAGGCGCCTCCAATTATATAAAAGATTTGTTTTGTTCGCTTGAAAAAGAAAGAGAAATATTGTATAGTATAAATCATAGAAAATGAGACAAAAGTAGATTTGTGTTGCCACTTTACTAGATAGTTTTACTATCAGAAAGTGAGGTGGTGTTTATGAGTTTTATACTATTTTTAATAATAGCCTTAATGGCTTCTACAACTATAAACGTAGCCTTATTAACGATTATATACATACAATATGTAAATTCAATAATAAATAAGGAATAAAATAACAACACATTCTGCTCTTGACCGAAAGGAATGTGTTGTTATTACTTTTTATAAGTGGTAACCATATTGCTACGGTTTCTCATTTTCTATCTATATTATACACAGATTTTATGAATTTGTCAAACATAATTTTGAAAGAATATTTTCCTTAATTGCCAATATCAATCAATTATAATAAAGAAAAAATTTACGTATTATATATATAAACGTAAAAAATACAATTTTAATAAGTTTTACGGTTACAACCGTAAAACTTGACAAAATCAAAATAATATTGTAAAATAAAATTAAAATATTGATATATATTATATAGGAGAAAGTTTAAAAAATTTTGTGTATTTCGCAGACCAAGCGTAGCGAAGGCAAGAAAGGTATGGAAAGTAATTATGTTAAAAAGAAAATATTATTTAAATCAATTAATAGAAAGTAAAGATTTAAATTTAATAAAAGTTATCACTGGAGTTAGAAGAAGTGGAAAAAGTACATTATTATTACAATATAGAGAATATTTAATTTCACAAAAAATATCAGAAGAAAATATAATTTTTATGAATTTTGAAAGTGCGAAGTGGTATGATATAAAAGATTATAAAGATTTATACTCATACATTAAAAGTCATATTTCAAAAGGTAAAAATTACATTTTGTTAGATGAAGTTCAAAATGTAGAAAGCTGGGAAAAAGCAGTAAACTCATTATTAGTTGATATTGATTGTGATATTTATATTACTGGTTCAAATGCTTACCTTTTATCAAGTGAATTAACTACATTACTTGCTGGAAGAGTTTTAACAATAAAAATGTATCCATTTTCATTTAAAGAATTTATAGAAGAATATCCTTTCAAAGAAGATGCAGATAAATATGATAAATTTGATAAGTATTTAAAATTTGGCGGAATGCCGATGATTGTTAATATGCAGGATAATGAAGAAATGATTATTAACTATTTAACTGACATTAAAGAAGTTGTACTAAAAAAAGATGTTATGGATAGAAATAAAATAAAAGACGTTGTTTTTTTGGATAATTTAATAAAATACATGGCATCATGCATAGGTAACTTAACTACACCTAATAATATTTCAGAATTTATGCAAAAAAATGGAAGCACTGTTACAAATGAAACTGTGGATTCATACTTAAAAATGATTGAAAATGCTTATTTTATATATAGGGTTCCAAGATATGAATTAAAAGGAAAACAATTATTAAAAACTCAAGGAAAATATTATTTTATAGATAATGGACTAAAAAATGTTATAAATGGTCTTTCATACTATGATAGTGGAAGTAGCTTGGA
>CANRBO010000007.1 GCA_947628885.1 uncultured Clostridia bacterium
TGATTTACTGGATTATATCCTTTTTCATCAAGTGCCTTATACACTTCTCTTAGTACTTCTTTGTATTTTATACTATCTATAACAGTAACTATTTTTTCGTTAACGTTTGCAATCTTTGATAAAAGCTACTATTTTAGATTTATTAAAATAGTAGCTTTTTATAAATATTTTATAAATTTTTATATACTTTGAAATCATTACTTTGAAATTACATTTACTTTTTCACTTGACGCATTACTTTGAAAGTTTACTTCTAATTATCATTTTTATCATTTCTTCATCTTTCACAATTTTATAGATAAATTACATTTACCTTACAAAATTGTATTTAAGCTCTCTCTTTCCTAAATTATGTCAAACGAATTTTAATATGAAATAATTGTATGTGGATTTTCTTCTGTTCCTTCTTGTATACTTAATTTAGCATTAGCTGACAACGTTACTATTGGACGTAAACGTGATGAGCATGCATTTGGATACCCATCTGTATACATACCATAACTACTAATTAAACTATAATGATAAAGACTCTTTTCACAAAATCTTATTCCCCAGTATCCATAATGTCCTGCTTCGTCATAACAAAGTGCAAAACGAGATGCTACATAATATGATAATTCCGGAGATAATAATACTTTAACCGTTTCTTCTTTAATATTTTCATTATTTATTGGAAGACCGTAATATGTTTGGGTTACAGTTATTTTTTCATCAGCGCTACTCTTGCCTTCATTTTCACTTAAGCTTGCCAATTCATCATCATTTAACTTATATATACTATCACTTAAACCTAATCCATTACTTTTTGCAATATCAGTATCTATTCCGCTCCCTACTTCATATTTATATAATGTAGGATAACCTAAGCTGCTAATTCCATTATATGTTTTTGATTCTCCATATTTAGTAGTATACGTAACAGTACTATCTCTAACTGATTTACCCTTTTCAGTTAACCAATTTTCAATATCTTCAACTTTTACACTTCTAGCTATTATGTTTGCACTTTCTCTACTATACAATTTTGCACATATATCATTTAATACATCTACTCCATAAGTATATCCTGTTATACCTTTAAGAGTAACCATTGATTGGGTTGGTTTTCCAATTAAATCTATCTCTCCATTGTGTATTCTTAATACTTGATATTGTAGTTCTTCTTGATTAATATCCCCATTTTCATAGCCAGTTTTATCTACTCCTAAATTATCCTTGCTATAGACTTTTTGTCCTTCAGGTTCATATACTACATAATCCCCTATTTTTAGTTTATTTCTCTGTTCTTTTATTTCAAATTCTTCCATGCCGTTCTCAATATCTAGCAAAGTATTTTCTTCTTCTTGTTGTGCTGCCTGATATTTTTCTGCCGCCTTTTTTGCCTGATTAATCAATCCATTATCCCCTAATACTGCATTTAATGCTACCCCTGCTAAAATGAGCATTATGATTATTGTTACTACCAACGCCACAAGCGTAATTCCGTTGTTGTTTCTTTTCTTTTTCTACCTTTTGCAAATTCTTCATCTTCTTATTTCTCCTTTGTTTTTTATAATTTGCTTATTTTCTTTTACAATTATTATCATTTTTCGTCCGCTTTATACGCATATTTTTTATACATTTTTATTCTATATTAATTTTATTTTAAAGTCAATAGTGAATTCATTATATATTCATAATTGACCATATTTTTATTTGTTTCATTGTTATAGAATAAGAAAGAGGTGAAAAAAATGGCTGAATTTATAATAAAGAGTAGAAAAAGAAAAGATTACACTCAATTTACTGCTAGAATAGAAACAGATATACTAGAAAATATTAAAAAGATAGTAAAAGATAATAATTTAATTTCTATTAATGAATTTATTAATGATTGTTTGAAATTTGCTATTGATAATTTGAAAATTACTAATGATGAAGATAATGACTTGAAAAAATCAGGTTAATTTATTTTTATAAATATTACATATTAAAAAAATATTGACAAAATATGTTTTATATCTTGTCAATATTTTTTATTATTCTTCATTGATTTTTTCTATTACTTCTTCTACATCAATCCCATGAACCATGCAAGCTTCTTCGATTGTTTCTTTTTGTGATGCTGGACATCCAATGCAATGCATACCTGCTTCTAGTAATATATCAACCTTTTCAGGAGCCATTTCTAGTAATTCTCCTATTTTTGTATCTTTATCAATTTTCATAATATTTAATTCCTTTCTTTCCTGTATTTTACAGGCATTTTCTTTATTGTAATTTACATATTACAATAATTTCTTAAATATTTTATCACTTTTTTTCAAAAAAGTATAGACATTTTAAAAATTTTGTTATATAATGCCAAATATTGGAAGAGGTGGTTTTTATTTTTACTTTACTTGATTTATTTTTCATTAATCTAATTATAAACTGTTTTATATGTTTTTATTCCTTATATAATTGGGTTCAAATTGTGTTTTTCCATAATTTGCAAGGTACCAAATTAAAATTAAAAATGAAAAAGGAGGATTCATAATATTTATTTATTATTATTAATTTTTGCATTTATAATATTGATTTTAGAATTTCTTTTGTATAGACCTATTCTTTTATCTGATAGTTTAAGTTTATATAGTAATTTTAAAATATTTAATTTTTTAATTGAAGATGAAGCTTTATGGAATATAACTAAAGTTGTTTTTATTGTGACATCTATATTTTCATCATTTATTTTACTAAGATTTATTTACGCTTTATTTAGATTTAAAAATAAAGACAATAATAAAACGAAAGTCCCTGCATTTGGTGTTTTAATAGGTGTTAATGAAAACAATGAGAAAGTGTATATTTCTGAAAAAGGTTTATATCAAAATATTTTAGTAACAGGAACCATAGGCTCTGGTAAAACTTCGTCTGCCTTATATCCTTTTACTAAGCAACTCATGAATTATAATCATGATAATGATAAAAAATTAAGTTTTTTAATTTTAGATGTTAAAGGAAACTATTATTCAAAAGTTATTGATTTTGCGAAGGAATTCAATCGAATAAATGACTTAATTATTATAGAGCTTGGCGGTGAATATACCTATAATCCTCTTGATAAGCCTAATCTCAAGGCTTCTGTACTTGCAAATAGATTAAAGGAGATCTTAATGTTATTTTCTCCTAATAATTCGGAATCGTACTGGCTTGATAAATCCGAACAAATTTTGGAAGCGTGCATCAAATTTTGTAGAGTATATAACTACGGTTATGTTACTTTTGAAGAGATTCACAAGTTAGTGACAGATAAAAGTTATTATGAGGAAAAAGTGTCGTGTTGCAGGTCGATATTTTTATCTAATACACTTTCACAAGAAGATGTCTTTAATCTATATTCTGCTATTTCGACATTAGAAAAAGATTATTTTGCTTTAGATAGCAGAACATACAATATTTTAAAATCTGAAATAACTAGAATTACGAATTGTTTTGTTTCTAGTTTGGACATTAAAAATACATTTTGTCCTTCTAAACAAAATGAGAGTTTTAATGGTTTTGAGGATGTTATTAAAAATGGAAAAATCGTGGTTTTAAATATGAACATTGCTACATATAAGAATTTGTCCAAAATTATTGCTGCTTATTTAAAACTAGATTATCAAACAGATATATTGAAACAATTATCAAATGGAAACAAAAACATAAAATCGTCTGTTTTTATCTCAGACGAATATCAAGAATATGTCACCTCTTCTGATGCTTCTTTTTTCTCTCAGAGCAGAGAATCAAAATGCATTAATATTGTTGCGACTCAGAGTTATACATCTATTCTGAATACACTTAACAATCAATATTCTACTAAAGTAATTATTCAAAATTTAGTGAACAAATTGTGGTTCAGATGTGATGATGTATTTACAATTGAAGATATTCAAAAACAAATTGGTAAACAAGAGAAAGAGCGAATCTCTAAAACAATTTCTGAAAATTCTAAGGAAAGTATTTATAATCATTTTGCGAAAAATTTTATTTCCGTTGATTCTAATCTTTCCGAAAGTGTTAATTCGTATACACAATTTGATTTTGAATATGATTACAAATTTTTTACACAGGAACTTTCTACTTTTAAATGTTTGGCATTTTTATCTGACGGAGATAAAATACTTAAACCTCAAAAATTAGACATGATTCCATATTTTAAAAATTAATATTACAAGGAGGTTAGTTTGTTGAAACTTTTTAAAAATTTTTGTTATATATTGTTTATTGTTATTATGATTATGTTTTGCTTAGAAAGTTGCTCTATGGCAGCTACGCCAAAGATTGTTAATACTCTAACAAAAGCTTTTGAAAATATTGAAGATTGGTTTTTGAAACTTGCTACTCCAGCAGCAGCAGTTGCTGTGGGAGTTGGAGTTTTTATGAAAAAATTTAGTTTTGGTGATGAGGAAAAAATTAGAACTTCCAAGAAAATAATTAGAGGATCATTATTTTCTTATGGATTTTTGCTTGCATTAGATTTGATTTTACAAGCTATAAAATCATTGATTTAGAGGTGAGATATTGGATCAATCAGAAATCGTTAGTATAATAATCGAAACTATAAATACTATTTTTTCCAACCTCTTTTCATCAATAGATAATAGCATTTATACCAATCTAGATCATATTGCATTTATTGATACGGATATAATTTCCAATTCATTTTTTGAAAAGATTCTTGGTGCCAATGGCAAAAATGGCTTAATATATTTGACTGATGCGTTATTGCTTGGAATATCGGTATACTACTGTATACGTTTATTTTACTCTCATTACGCTGAATCTAATATAGAAAAACCTTTTCAGTTTTTATTTAAACTTTTATTGTTTGCAATTATAGTAAATTTTTCTTACTTTATTTTAGATCAATTTTTAAATATTAACTATCTAATATCCGCTTCAATCCAAGAAATTGGTCAAAATGTAATTGGAAAGGAAATATCTTTTTCTGAATTAGTATCAAGCTTAAATGCAAATTTGGCTGAAGAGGACTTGACTTTTAATTTATTTTCATTAGACGGATTGTTAAAAAGCTTTATTAGTGTGGGATTGATAAACTTACTTTTTACATATTCTCTACGATATGTTTTAGTTCAAGTTTTGATACTCTTCTCTCCTTTTGCCTTTTTAAGTTTAATAAATTCATCTACTTCTTGGATTTTCCGCTCATGGTTTAAATGCTTATTTTCTCTATTGATTTTGCAAGCATTTTTTCCACTGATTATAATGGTTATATTTTCAATTGATATTGCAAATAAGATATTATACATATCAGGAATTTATCTTTTGACTAGAATTAATGGCTATGTTAGAGAGATGTTTGGTGGACTTAGTGTTGATTTTTCTAGTAATTTTAATTCTATGATTTCAATGCTAAAGAAATAAAACATTTTTAATTTAAAACTATGATATTAGGAGGTTTTGTATAATTATTTTAATTATACTTGAAATTTATGAAATATATTTTTCCAACTAATTACAATTTTAAAAATAAAATTTTAGGAGTGCTTGATTATCCAACTGCTATATTTAATGTTGTTTACTTTTTGATTGTGTTTTCTATATTTAATTTTATATTTCACTCCATAAATCTAAAAATTATATTTATTGTAGTTTTTTACTTTCCTATTCTATTATTTAGTATAATTGGTTTTAATCATGAAAATATTTTATATACACTTTTTTATATTATAAAATTCTTCATGAAACCGCGAATTTATCTATACAAATAAACTTAGAATTTTACTCATAAATTGTTGTAAAAAACGACTTTTAATGATATAATTTTTTAAAATTATGATATTATATTTTGCTGAAAGGAAGGCTAAAAATGAAA
The DNA here is from genome assembly GCA_947628885.1 of uncultured Clostridia bacterium. Lineage (GTDB taxonomy): Bacteria > Bacillota > Clostridia > TANB77 > CAG-508 > CAG-793. The sequence goes on from CANRBO010000007.1 coordinate 5,846, forward strand.
CTTGAACAAAATGATATGTCTTTAATATTTTCTCAAACAAATATCCCTGATGTTTTTTTCACAGAATATTTGTCTTATGCAAATGGCGATTACGTTAAAGTTTACTTATATTTATTCTTTTTATCAAAATATAATAAAGATGTGAAAATAAATGATTTATCTAAAAAGCTAGAACTTCCGCTTAAAACAATTCAAGATGCTATTAAATACTGGGAAGATAACGGATTACTAATTAGAAAGAATCAAGGATTTATAGTTACTAATTTACAAGAAATTGAACTTAATAAAGTATACAAACCTAAAATTACAATGTCTGCTACTGATATTAAAAAAGTGGCTGAAAGCAAGAGTCGTGCTACTGCTATTGATACAATTAACAACGAATTTTTTCAAGGTATTATGTCTCCTTCATGGTATGGAGATATTGAGCTTTGGTTTAAAAAATATGGTTTTGATGAAGAAGTCATGATAGCTTTATTTAGATATTGTTTTAATAAATCTGCCTTACACCGTTCTTATATTTCTACAGTTGCAGAAGCGTGGTATAAAAATAAAATTAAAACTTTTAGCGATTTGGATTTATATTATCAAAAGCAGGAAAAAGTTAAAACCATTTCTAACGCGATTAAGAAAAAACTTAGATTATCTCGTAATTTATCTGAGTATGAAGAGGCGTACGTAACAAAATGGAATATAACCTTTGGTTATGATATGGATATAATCGAAATTGCTTTAAAAAAGACTACTTCTAAATTTAATCCAAGTTTTGAATACCTTGATAAAATAATATCTGATTGGCACGAACATGGCTTTAAGTCTGTTGATAAAATTATGACATATATTGAGAATCAAAAAAATAAACCTGTTCAGAAAAATGAAAATACTAAAAAAACTTCAAGTTTTGCTCAAAGACCTTATACAGATTTGAATAACTTCTATAGTAATATTTAATTATTTTAGTTATAAGGAGGTGATTTTTTGAATACTGATAATTTAAAATCGCTTTTAATTAAATATGACCAAAAAAGAAATACTGCAATCTCTAATTGCAGACAAAAGAAATTTGAACTTTATGATAAGATTCCGGAATTAGAACAAATTGATAATGACATAAATACATTGTCAATCCAATCTATAAAATCAATACTTACAACTAAAGATAATAAAAAATCAATTACTGAATTGAACAAAAAAATAACTGAAATGCGAAGGAAAAGGACACAAATTCTAAGGGATAATAATTTGACTGATAAAGATTTAGAACCTGTATTTGACTGCAAAAAGTGTAATGATACTGGATATATAAAAACTGAAAATGGTAATGTGTTATGTAATTGTATAAAACAAGAATTATACAATATCGAGTATAATAATGCTAACATTTATGACTTAAAAAATCAGACTTTTAAAAATTTCAAATTGGATTATTATTCTGATATAGTAGATGAAGAAAGATATGGAAAGGCAACTTCTCCAAAAGAGAATATAGCATCTATTAAAAATATTTGTGAAGAATTTATAGAAAACTTTGACGATCCATTGCAAAGCAACTTGCTTTTCTGTGGTAGTCCTGGTTTAGGAAAAACCTTCCTTTCTTCTTGTATCGCTAATGAAATGATTTTACGTGGAAAAACTGTTTTATATCAAACTGCTCCAGTTATGCTTGACAATATTATAGATTATAAATTTGGAAAAATTGATAATAATGTTTGCAATGCAATCAATACAGTTGATTTATTAATTATTGATGACCTTGGAACAGAAACCAAAAATAGCTTAAAAATTACAGAACTCTTTAATATCATAAACACAAGACTTCTTAATCAAGATAACAAAATTACTAAAACAATTATATCTACTAATTTATCTCTTCAGGAGTTATATGATGTTTATGAAGAACGTATTGTTTCAAGAATCATTGGAAATTATAATGCTTGTTATTTCTTTGGTGAAGATATTAGGATGAAAAAGAAAATTAAAGTGTGAAAAAAATGTGAAACATTTTTTATATTTTTTATAAAATTTGTTTCACATTTTTATTTTTACAATTGACTTCTATTTATATATGATGTATTAGTTTCTAATACTTTATTCTTCTCCTTCTATGTCTTCTTCCTTTTCAGAAACTTTTTCAATGCTTACTACTTTTCCTCCGTCACTTGTTCTCATAAGTGTAACACCTTGTGTATTTCTTCCAAGTACGCTTATTTCTTTAGCTTTTATTCTTATTACAGTTCCTTTATCTGTTATCATTAAAATATCATCTTCTTCATCTGCTATTCTAATGCCTACTATATCTCCTGTTTTTGGTGTAATTTTATATGTAATTACTCCTTTTCCACCTCTAGTTTGTACTCTGTATTCTTCAAGTTCTGTTCTCTTTCCAAAGCCATTTTCAGTAATTGCAAGCAATGTTTCTTTATTGGTTTCATTAATAGTTTCCATACCTATAACTACATCATCTTTATCAAGTCTCATACCTATTACGCCTTGTGCGGTTCTACCAACTGCACGTACATCTTTTTCGCTATATGTAATACTCATACCTTTTTGTGTTACCATTACAACATTATTGTTACCGTCAGATAATCTAACATCAATTAATTCATCATCTTCTTTAATATTTATTGATATTAATCCTATCTTCCTTCCTGAATCATATTCTTTAAGTGGAGTTTTCTTAATTAAACCTTGTTTTGTTGCCATTAATAAGAATTGATTATCATTAAATTCTTTGATTGGAATAACTGCTGTTATTTTTTCTCCACCACTTAATGATAATAAGTTGACAATTGCAGTTCCTCTTGTTGTCCTGCCTGCTTCAGGTACTTCATATCCTTTTAATTTATATAATTTTCCAGTATTGCTAAAGAATAGTATAATATCATGAGTAGAAGCTGTAAATATTTGTTTTACAAAATCTTCTTCTCTTGTTGTTATTCCTGTAATTCCTTTCCCTCCACGTCTTTGGCTCTTATATGTATCAAGTGGCATCCTCTTAATGTATCCAAAATGTGTTAGGGCGATAACTGATTGTTCTTCTTGTATCAAATCTTCTTCAACAAATTCATCTTCTGAAGCTACAATCTTAGTTTTTCTGTCATCACCATATTTTTCCTTCATTTCTATTGCTTCTTCTTTAACTATATCATCAACTAAGTTATCGTTTTCAAGGATTTCTCTTAAATGAGCAATTAATTTCATTAATTCATTATATTCTTCTTCTATTTTTTCTCTTTGCAATCCTGATAAAGTTTTTAATCTCATATCCAAAATTGCTTGAGCTTGAATATCATCTAGTCCAAATTTCTCCATTAATTGTTCTTTTGGATCATCATAAGAATTTCTAATTATTCTAATAACTTCGTCAATATTGTCTATTGCTATTCTTAATCCTTCTAAGATATGAGCTCTTGCTAATGCCTTGTCCAAATCAAATTTAGTTCTACGTACAATTACTGTCTTTCTATGTTTAATATAATTATCTAAACACTCTCTTAATGTTAAAATTTTTGGAACTCCATTAACTAATGCTAACATTATAATTCCAAACGAATCCTGCATTTGAGTGTATTTATATAATTTATTTAGAATTATTTTTGCATTTACATCTCTTTTTAGCTCGATAACAACTCTAACTTTTTCTTCTCTATCAGATTCATCTCTAACTTCTGATATACCTTCTATCTTTTTGTCCCTTGCTAATTGATTAATGTCTACTATCAATTTTGCTTTATTTACTTGATATGGCAAAGAAGATACAACTATTTTTTGTCTATTCCCTGACATTTCTTCTATTTCAGCTTCTGCTCTTAATGTAATTTTTCCTTTACCTGTAAGATAAGCTTGTTTTATTCCTTCTCTTCCAAGTATAGTTGCTCCAGTTGGGAAATCAGGTCCTTTAATTATTTTTAAAAGTTCTTCATCAGTTATTTCTTCTGATTTTTCTTTATACTCAACCATTTTTATGATTGCATCAAGCACTTCTGATAAATTGTGTGGTGGTATATTTGTAGCCATACCTACAGCAATTCCTGAAGAACCATTTACTAATAAAGCTGGCAATTTTGCTGGTAGCACTGTTGGTTCTTGTCTGATACCGTCAAAGTTAGGCATGAAATCAACTGTATTTTTTTCAATATCAGTTAGCATTGTCTCAGCTATCTTTGCCATCCTAGCTTCTGTATAACGATATGCAGCTGCACCGTCTCCGTCAATAGATCCAAAGTTTCCATGTCCATCAATTAATGGATATCTAAGTGAGAAATCTTGTGCTAATCTTACCATTGCATCATAAACTGATGAGTCACCATGTGGGTGATATCTACCTAAAACGTCTCCGACGGTAGTTGCTGATTTCCTATATGGTTTTTCATGAGTCAAACCGTCTTCATACATAGTATATAAAATTCTTCTGTGAACTGGTTTTAAACCATCTCTAACATCTGGAAGTGCACGTTGCACAATAACACTCATAGCATAGTCAATATATGCTGTTTTCATTTCTTCATTAATATCTCTATTGAGTATTCTTCCTTCTTGTTTTTCTGTTCCTTCATTTTCGTCCATTTGTATACCTCTTTCTTAGCTTTTTATACTCCTTCATTATACTAAAACTAAAATAAAAAAGCAAGAAAAAAATGTTATTTTTTCTGTGTTTTATTACTATTTAAACTTATACAATTATTAAACATAAAAATAGCTATTAAAACTATATAATTATTTTATTAGACATAAAAATAGTTGTTTTTGAAATTGCCGCGCAGCGCCCAACCGAAGCGCCAGCGTAGGGCAAATTCAAGCTATTAATGAGTTTGCAAGTTCAATTTCTTCTGATGACAAATTAAAATCTCCACCCTTATTTTTTATTAATGTATGTAAATTTTCAATTTGTCTTGCTTCTTTAATTGTATTTTCTATTGGTAATACTTCTTTCATTTTAGTTTTAATTTTTGCATATTCTCTTTCCATGCCTGCAAAGTCTTGTTCTTTATAATATTCCTTCCAATTTGAAGAATATTTTCCAATAAACTCTAATGATTTAATTTGATTATCAAAATTATTTTCTATATTATCATTAATTGCATCTAATATTACATTTTTTCCATTTTTAACAACTGATGCTACTGAATTAGATATCTTACCCGATTTGGATATTTTATTAATACCTTGATCTAATAAACCTGAAATGGTATCAATCAGTCCTCCTGATTTTATTACTGTTCTAGCTTGTTCTACATTTTCGAAGTTACCTGTTATCATCCCAATTGCACTTTTTCCTAAATCAATTGCAGAAGATATTGCCTTTTTTATTCCGGCACCAAAACCATTTTGAAGTATTTCATCTTTAATATCTATTACTTGGTCTTCTATTAAATCAGGTAATAATGCTCTTATTCCAGTATCTAAGCCAACATTGATTACCTTACCCAATGTTGATTCCAAAAAGCTATTTTGTTCTTTTGAATTTACTAATTCATTTGAAACATTATTTTCTAATGCTAATTCCATTTTATTATTAATAAGTTGTATTTAGATTACAAAATACAACTTACTTTCCTCCTTATATAATATTTAGATTTTTCAATGCGGTTTTATCTATAAACCTATTTTTTATACTACTTTTCTTTTTTTGTGTACTTTAAATTTAACAATTTTTTTGCCAATATCTTTGGTCTCTTTTTCAATTTGATCTTTATTAATTTTGTTTTTATTAATTGCTAAATCATAATAATCACTTAATTTTATTTTACCGATAATGTCATAATCATCAAATATTTCTTTTAAAATTTCGTCATCTATTGAATTTTTGGTAAACTTGTTAAATATAATTTTTATTTTTTCTTTTTGAGTATTACACTCGTTGATAAATAGCTCAAGTAATTTTTGTGATTTTCTTATCTCAAGCATATTTGCTCCGGAAATAAAGATATTTTCATCTGCAATTTTTATTATTTCCTTAGTATATTCCAAAAAAGCACTTGTTGATGTATCCACTATTATATAATCATACTGAGTTTTCATGTTATTTATTATATTTCTTATTCTTTTACTACTAACCTGTAGTTTAGTGTTAAAGAACAAATTCATGCTTAATAAATAATCTATATTTTTTTCAATTTTTACTATGAAATCACTTACACCAATATTTTCACTATATGACAAATTATTATTTTTAATTTGTTCGGCTTTTTTTCTTATGCCTAATAAATTAATCATACTATCATTTAAAATATCTAAATCCATAATTAATATTTTTTTATTCTTTATGCTGTGTGCAAGAATTAGAGAGAATATAGTTTTCCCAATTCCATTTGAGCCCAATATACCTACTACTTTTCCGTCTTTTGTTTGAAAATCAAAAAAATTGTTTATTGGAATCGTTTTCATATTAAATACACTATTTTTATTTAAAATAATATTTTTTATTTTGGTAAAATCTGCAGTTTCAATTTTTCTATAAACTTTTAACTTATCATCATGTCGATTTGTTATTACAATAATTCTAATTTTATTATTAATATTTTTTACATTTTCAATTAATTCTTCAGTTGTTATACTTCCAGTTAATTCATCATTTAATACGATAAAATCAACATTACTATTTTCTTCAAGATATTCAATTACTCCTTCTTTATATATGATATCTCCACATAAAACTTTTATTTCTTGGCAATTTAATTTTTCATTAATATCTGTATTGCCAATTGCTGTTATTATTCTTTTAATTTTTACCACCTCCGATTATTTCTTTTTCAAATTCCGCAGATTCTATTTTTGTTAAAACATGTTCTTTTCCAACAAACATAATGCACTCTCCTCTTCTTAAAGAATTCATTTCTACTTTTTCCTTTTCTGATATACTTAAATTCTTTTCTAAAATCCTTATGTTTTCTTCTTCAAGATTGAAAAATACTTTTATTTCTGAATTGTTTAGTATGCTTCTTCCATAAGTTCCATTTTCCAAACTAAACAAGTCTGAAACATCTTGCGTTATTGCTACTGCACTTCCACCATATTTTCTAATTGTTTTAAAAATTTTATATATAAAGCTTGCTACTTCTTTATTTGATGTGACTCCTATCAACTGCCATATTTCATCTAAGTATATTGATTTGTGTATATTTCTATCTCTTTTAATTTTGTCCCAAAAAAGCTCAACAAATAAGAATAATCCATATTTGATATTATCTTCTCCTAATTCATAAATATCTGCTATGATAGTCCTATTATCTAATTTAACATTAGTTTTTTTGGCGAAAAAGCTAAGAGAACCTTCAACAAATGGTTTTAATTTGATTTTCATATTACCTTCTAATTCATTGTATAAATCTACCAATGTAGGCATATCATCAGCAGTTTTGAATTTGCCATTTTTATACAAAGAATTATCATCAAATGTAATCCCTTTTGACTCATACATTTTGATTATTTTTTCTTCTAGTATTGCTCTATCTTTTTCATCAAAAGTACCAAAAATCAAATTAAAGAAACCAATTATTTTATTTATTTTTGTAGATAAATATCCTTTCTGTTCATCTTCTAGGCTTTCTTCCCTTATATCAAATATATTTATGTAATTTTCGGAGCTTGGCCCTATTTTAATTATTGTTGCTTTGAGTTCTTTTGCTAAATTATCATATTCTCTATCAGGATCAATTACATATTGCTCTAATCCTAATAAACTATTTCTTAATATCATTAATTTTGTAAAATATGATTTTCCTGAACCACTTGTTCCAAATACACATATATTTGAATTTTTATATTTATTTTTATCATATTTATCAATAAACATTAAGGAATTATTGTATATATTAGTTCCTATAAAGATCCCATTTTCATCAAATATTGATGAAGATAAAAATGGGTATGTCGCTTGAAGTGAGTTAGTAAGTATATTTCTTTTAGTAACATCTTTAACATCATTATCATTAATCATAAAAGGCAAGCATGTTTTTAAAGCTTGTTCTTGTCTAAAATAGGCTTTTTTTGATTGCATCCCTCTACTAGATAACATACCTTCTATCTTGTTAATTTTGTTATCAAGTTCTTTCTTATCTCTTGAAAATGTTGTTATATATGTATATATAAATAATAATTCTTCATTATTTATTTGAAGCTCTTTCCTTATATATTTTGCATCATTATATGTAAAACTTGCAATTTCATAATCTTGCCTAGCTTTTCCTATCTTTTCTAGGTCTACACCAACATTTCCAATATTATAAGTCAAATCTTTTATTACTTTATATGTATCTTGCTTTTCGTAATATATTGATATATAAATATTTTCATCAGTATCTATAATATTTTGAAAAATTAAATCATTTTGCTCTCTGACATAATTTACCACTAACAAGCTAGCATAATAGATGCCGTCAATTTCAATATATTTGGGATTATTTAAATTTATATAAGAAGGGCTTAAATAATCCTTTACATCAAAACTGCCTGCTAAATAATTTTCCATTAATATCACCTCTTATGTATCCTAATTTTGTATTTATTTTATGTTTTATCAAAATTAAATAATGAGTGTAATATCTCAATTATTTTTTTATCTTCTGTAATTTCAGAAACTAAATTTCCACATCTACTGAATAAATCTTTTAATTTAAAATAATTGTTTTCAAGATTTTGTATTTTAACTGCCTCATTTTCTTCTAAATGAGAACTTTTTATAATAAGATAAAATTTTTTATTTGAGGATTTTTTACTTTTTATAAAATTATTTATGTATTTAATGTATTTTTCACTTATTTCCGGATATAAATTTTTTTCTTTTATTTTATTTATATGATTACTCAAATCCTCCTTTTGACTTTGAATAAAAATTTGTAAATTAAAATTACAACTCTTAAAAACATTTTTATAAGAGTTTAGAATTGCCTCTTTCTCTAAGCTTGATTTTAGAACATAGTTTATTGGACTAATACTCATTATCTTTATGTAAGAAGAATCCTTCATTTTAATAATACCTTTATCTAAAATCTTGTCAAATGGCAACCAATTTTGAACAGATTTTATTTGTTCAAGTTTATTCATTTTTCTCCTTTCTTGTTTTTTATTTTACAACATATTCCATTATTTGTCAATATATTTTGTTAAATTTTTACATATTTTTATTAACAAAATATCATACTCACTTTTATTATACTTTTCAACAAAAAAAGATTATAACTAGTAGTAATCTTGAAATATCGCAAAAAAAGTAGCTTATTAATTCATGTGTCCCCAATTGGCTCACTTCATTAATAAGCTACCTATTCCTTTTAATCTAATATACTTTTAATCTAATATACTTTTTATCTAATATATTTTTTATCTAACATATTTTTTATAAATGCTATAATTATTAATATATAATTATTAATATATAATTTTTATATATCTAAGTTCTTAACAAACTTTGCATTTTTTTCTATAAATTCTCTTCTAGGCTCTATTTCATCTCCCATTAATACAGTAAATATTTCATCTGCTTTCATTGCATCATCCATTGTTACTCTAACAAATATCCTATTTGCTGGATCCATAGTAGTTTCCCATAATTGTTCAGGGTTCATTTCTCCTAAACCTTTGTATCTTTGAATTGATACATTATCTCTTCCTATTTTAGCAAGTTGTTCATCTAATTCTTCATCTGTATAACAATATACATCTTTAATTCCTTTTTTAGAAACTTTATACAATGGTGGTTGTGCTAAAAATACATGTCCTTGTTCAATTAATGGCCTCATATATCTAAAGAAAAATGTTAATAATAATGTTCTTATATGTGCTCCGTCAACATCAGCATCAGCCATTATTACAACTTTTCCGTATCTAATCTTGTTGACATCAAAGTCTGCACCAATACCAGCACCAATTGCTTGAATAACTGGTTTCAATTTATCATTATTATATATTTTATCTGCTCTTGATTTTTCGACATTTAGCATTTTTCCCCACAAAGGTAAAATTGCTTGTGTTCTTCTATCTCTTCCCTGTTTAGCACTTCCTCCTGCTGAATCTCCCTCGACTATATATACTTCACACTCATCTGCATTTTTACTACTGCAGTCTGCTAATTTTCCTGGCAAAGTTGTTACTTCTAATGAATTCTTTTTTCTAACTAATTCTCTTGCCTTTCTAGCCGCTTCTCTAGCTCTTGATGCACTAACACATTTTTCAAGTATTGCTTTTGCAATATTTGGATTTTCCTCCAAAAATGTTGAAAGCCCGTCAACTACAATAGCTTGCACAATTCCTGTAACATTGCTATTTCCTAATTTTGTTTTTGTTTGACCTTCGAATTGTGGATCTTTTACTTTTACAGAAACAACAGCTGTTAGTCCTTCTCTAATATCTTCTCCCTGTAAATTAGCATCTTTTTCTTTTATGATTGAGTGCGACCTTGCATATTCGTTAAATACTTTTGTCAATGCTCTTTTAAAACCTTCAAGATGTGTTCCACCTTCTACTGTATTAATATTATTTACAAAAGTATATATATTTTCATTATAAGATGTTGTGTATTGAAGTGAAACTTCTACTGGCACATCTCCATTATCTTTTTCTAAATATATTGGTTCAGGATTAACTTTTTCTTTATTTTTATTTAAGTATTCAACAAAAGAACGTAATCCTCCTTCATAACAAAATTCAGCTTTTTTAGGAGTTTCTTCTCTTAAATCTTCTATACTTATCTTTAATCCTTTAGTTAAAAATGCTATTTCTCTAAATCTATCTTCTAATATTTCATAATCATAATTTAATGTTTCAAATATTGTATCATCAGCAAAAAATCTTACTTTTGTACCAGTTTTATCAGAATCTCCAATTTTAGTTAAAGCTTGTACTGTTTTTCCTCGTTCAAATTTCATTTGATAAAGTCCACCGTCTCTTTGGATTTGAACTTCAAGCCACTCTGATAAAGCATTTACAACTGATGCACCAACACCATGTAAACCACCTGATACTTTATATCCACTATCACCACCAAATTTTCCTCCAGCATGAAGTACAGTGTAAACTGTTTCTGCTGCAGAAATGTGTGTTTTAGGATGTATATCAATTGGTATTCCTCTACCATTATCTTCTACAGAAATTATATTTCCTGGCTCGATTTTTACTTCTATTGCAGTACAATATCCTGCTAAAGCTTCATCAACACAGTTGTCTACTATCTCATAAACTAAATGATGTAATCCTCTAATTGACACACTACCTATGTACATACCAGGTCTTTTTCTAACTGCTTCTAATCCTTCCAATACTTGAATTTGATTAGCACCATATTCGTGATTATATTTTTCCATTATAAATTATTTTCCTCTCTTTCTTTACTTAACCATAAGACGTAAATTTTATTTTAATCTATAATTACTTATTTCCTTACTATAATAGTTTATTTTTATTTTTTTTATTTGTCAAGTCTTTACAATTTATTTTATTTTAAAAATTCTCTTTACAGAATTGCATTTACTTTTTCAATTGACCTTTTAAAAATTCTTTACTTTAAACTTGCAACTTTTCTTACAACTCGCATTTACTTTTCACTTGACCATTTTTTTAACTCAATTTTTTTATATTTTGCTTTCAAAATCTAATTCAACAAATATCATTTATTTTTAACTAATTACTCCATTAATTATATTAAATGACACACTATTTTTTATATCAATATTTTTAGTACAAGTTATTAAAACTTGTATATCATTTATATTTGACAAAAACTTTGATATTCTTTTTTCATCTAATTCAGACATAAAGTCATCTAATAACAAAATTGGATATTCACCTATTTCATCATAAATAACTTTCAATTCTGACAATTTTAATGATAAAATTGCCGTTCTATTTTGACCTTGTGAACCATAAATATTCACTTCTTCCCCATTTATAAAAACTTTAAAATCATCTCTATGTATTCCTGATGATGTATAACCTTTAATTTTATCAATTTCTATATTTTTTTCAAGCTTTTTTAAATAATTTTCTTTATCCTTGCAATCAGAAAAATATTCAATTCTAATATCTTCGTTTGTAATTTCTGCATGAATATCTTTTATTTTTTCTTTTATTTTTTCAATATATTCATTTCTATATTGGTACACAATATTCCCGTATTGAGCCAATTTTTCGTTCCAAATTTCTAACATATTATTGTTATTAATTCTTTGTTTTAGATAATTATTTCTTTGCTCTAATACCTTCAAATATAGATTAAGATTTTGAATATATCTAGGTCTTAATTGACTAATAAACATATCCAAAAATTTTCTTCTAACAGAAGGTCCGTCTTTTAAAATATTAATATCATCAGGAGTAAAAATTACTAAATTAATATTTCCTAATAATTCACTCAATTTTTTTAACTTAACATCATTACAGTAAACATATTTTTTATCACTAATCTGAAATTTAATTTTCCCTTCCCTATCTTTTTTCTCAAAATCGATTTCAATATTAGAAAAATTCTGTCCTTTTTTTATCATTTCTTTATCTTTATTAGTTCTAAAAGATCTACCAAATGCACATAAAAACACTGCTTCTAAAATGTTAGTTTTTCCTTGAGCATTATCACCATAAAAAATATTTATATTTTTACTTAAATCTATTTCTTGATTTTCATAATTTCTAAAATTCTGTATTTTTAAATTTTTTAAGTACATTTTATCTCCAATATATCCACATTTTGTTTGCAAAATGTGGATAACTTAACCTTAATTTTTTAATCTTATTGGTAATACCATGTATTTGTAATCGCCCTCTTCTTCTACACTTCTTATTATACAAGGAGAAATGCTTGTTCCAAAATCAATAAATACTTCTTCATCATCAATATTTCTGAATACATCTAAGAAATATTTTGGATTAAATCCTGCTTCTAAGTTTTTACCTTCAGTATTTACAAATAATTCTTCCTTTGCATCTCCAGTTTGATTTGTACATGATATTGTAATTTTTCCAACATCTACTGATACTTTTACTGGATATTTCTTTTCTTTTTCTATACTAGATGAAGAAATTAAACTAATTCTTTCAAAGCAATTTGCTAAAACACTTCTATTTACTCTTATTCTTGTCTCCCATTTATCTGGAATAACACTAGAATAATTTAAAAATTCTCCGTCTAAAAGTCTAG
>CANRBO010000008.1 GCA_947628885.1 uncultured Clostridia bacterium
CTAATTGCCATTTGTTTATTAATTTCAATTATATTTGCGAATTTCAGTGCATATTCAGACGTTCAACTTGTTGAAACGATGACACTTCCGGTTTCTAATAAAATTATTGTTTTAGATGCCGGACACGGAACACCTGATGAAGGGGCTACAAGTATTAATGGGACATCTGAAGCACAGATAAATTTAAACATTACATTAAAACTTCAAAAATTGTTGGAAAGTAGTGGAGCAACTGTCATTTTAACACGTTATGATGAAAATGCAATATATGAATTGGATTCTAAAACTATTACTCAGAAAAAGGTTTCAGATATAAAAAACAGAGTGAAAATTGGGAATGAATCTTCTGCTGATATATTTGTTTCAATACATTTAAACAAGATTCCTGAGAAACAATACTATGGTTGGCAGACCTTTTACAAAGAAGGAAATGAAAATTCTAAAAATCTTGCAACATCCATACAAAATAATTTAAATACAACAATAAATACCCCTAACAACAGAGTGCCTTTAATTCTCAACAATATTTATATTATGAAACATATTGAGATACCAATTGCATTGGTTGAGTGTGGTTTTCTTTCAAATGATAATGAAGAATCTCTTCTAATCACAGATGAATATCAAGATAAGCTTGCTTGGGGAATATATAATGGAATAATGGACTATTTTAATCAATAGCCCATTATTTTATTAATTTATTATTTCTATTAATCCATTGTTTTTATTGATCTATTATTTTTATAATATATTTCTTTTTATAATAAATCCCCAACCCATGTATGAGTTGGAGATTTATTACTTTACTACTTTACAAAGACTTCTAAAAGGATTCCTGTGGAATCCCATAAAACTGCGGAACGACTGAAATCTACTTCATACCCTTCTTCTTTCTCAATAACTTCTTTCAGTTTTTCAAAGATTTCATACTTGTCGAACTTCAAAAGAGCTTCTGCCAAATTGTACTCTTCTTCGCTATCATAGATAGCTCTCAATTTTTTCTTACCCTTAAACAGGCAAATCTTTGTTGAACCTAAATATCCCTTTTTGGTATCTAAATCAATTAGATCCAAAATCCAATCAAAGATTCCTTCAGCTACAACCGTCAAGTCTTGCTGTTTTCTTTCGAGCCGCCTTTTGCGCACTTCTTGAGCCTTTGTCATAATGATTCCTCCTTATAATTATTCGGTGGATGTACCCGCCGTAATTTTGGTTTCCTTTGGGTCCAAATGAATTAATTAGAGTATATCAAATTTATAACATAATTGCAAGTATATTAATCATATTTAGGTTTTGGAGACATTTTCACTTCCCTGTTACAATATTATTAATCCCGTTTAAATTTTTGAGACATTTTCACTTATCGGTCACATATATTAATCCTGTTTAAGTTTTTGTTCTATAAAATCATCTATTATTAATTTAATCAAAGCTACTATTGGTACTGCAATAAACATACCCATAACTCCAAAGTATGCTCCACCAATTGTTACTGCAAATATTACAAGCAAAGGGCTTATCTTTAATCTTGAGCTGGTTATTCTTGGATTAATTATATTTGCATCTATTTGTTGCAACACTATAACCACTATTGCCATTATTAAAGCTTGTTTCCAGCCACCTGTTAAAAGCGTGATTATAATTGATATAGCAACTCCTACAATTGCTCCAAAGTATGGTATCAAATTTGATATTCCTATAAATACACCTAATAGCAATGAATATTTTACTCCAATTATAGCCATTGCAATAGTTGATATTACTGCTACTATTAATGCATCGATTACTTGACTTGATATAAATTTAAAGAATATTTGATTGCCTGACGTAAAATATCTAACAAATTTTTTATATCCTTTTTCTGTCATAGTTGCTTTAGCTAATTTATTTATAAAATTAACAATTGATTCTCTCTGAGCGATTATATATACTGAGCATATAAATGATATAAATATATTTACTATGCTTTTCACAGCTCCAAATGCTGAACTTACATACGTTTTTATTCTTTCAGGTGTAAACATTTCTTCAAAATTTATATTTTGTATATAGTCTACTATTGGCTTTAATATATTGGTTTGTAGCCATGGTGAAATGTCTGAATTTAGTTCATTTGCTGCAATTGAATTATAATAACTTTGTATATTATTAATCAAATCTGCTATACTTTCCACTATTATTGGCACAATGAATTTTATTATCAAGGCAATGGCTGTAATGGCTAAAGTATACACAATTGCAATACTTGCACCTCTTGAGTGTTTGATCTTTTTACTCAAAAACTTCTCTATATTTTTACATGGAACATATAAAATATATGCAATAATAATTCCTATTAAAAATGGCAATAAAATTGAAATCAGATTAAGAAGCCATTTTCCAATTCCTGAAAAGTTATCTAAAAACTTATATACTAATATTAATATGATTCCTATTGAAAGCCAATAAAACCACCTTTTAGTTCCCATTATTTTATCTTTTTTCATTTTCAATTTCATCCCTTCCGCGTAATTTTTCAATCATTACTCACATTTATTCGTAGAAATTCAAATTTTAATCAGAACAACAAATTTATCAACGCCAAATCTTAATATTTTTCTAATCTTTTTTATTCTTTATCACTCTTTACAAATTAATTTCTAGTTCAATTTAATCTTTAGCTCAATTCAATCTCTAACTCAATTGGGCAGTGGTCGCTACCAAGAACCTCACTATGTATTTTTGCATCAACAATTTTATCTTTGATTCTATCTGACACTATAAAATAATCTATTCTCCACCCTGCATTTTTTTCTCTTGCATGAAACATATATGACCACCATGTATATGCATCTTTCTTATTTGGATATTTATATCTAAATGTGTCTACGAAACCGTCTTTTAATAGCTTGTCAATTTTGTCTCTTTCTTCGTCTGTAAAGCCTGCATTATGATGATTGCTTGAAGGATTTTTTAAGTCTCCACAATAGATTACAGGTTTCTTTTTATCTAATTCTTTTAGATATTCTTTAATCTTATCTTCCCATTTCATTCTGAAATCAAGTCTTTCAAGCTCTCTCTTAGAATTAGGTGTATAACAATTGACCAAATAAAAATTTTCATATTCACAAGTAATAACCCTGCCTTCGTCATCATCGCCATAAGTTACTAATATTGGCTTTATTTTAGAAAAAGTTGCTGTTCCTGAATATCCTTTTTTTACTGCACTGTTCCAATAATTATATTCTGTTAATTTTTTCATATCTGCATCAATTTGATTTTCTTGCAATTTTGTTTCCTGTATACAAAATATGTCTGCATTTTCTTTTACAAAAAAATCTTTAAATCCTTTATTTACAGCTGCTCTTATACCATTTACGTTCCACGAAATTAGTTTCATTTGCTTCTCCATTTCTTTACTTTTATTTCTTCTATAATTGTTCGATTTCCTAAATAATTTGCCTTTTAATAATCTGTTTTATTTATAATCATTTACTTTTTAACAATCTGTTTTTTATTTATAAATCATCTGTTTTCAATAGCGCATTTTGTTTGTTATTACTTAATTTTTCTTAATTACTAGCTAAAAAGCTGGATGCCAATAAATTGACACTCAGCTTTTGTTACGAATATTAGTTCATTGCGTTAAAATACCAGTTACCACCTATTTTGACACTTCCTGAAGTTTGGTATCCTCTAAATGATAAATAATTATGGTTTCTTTTTCCGTTTAATGCATCTTCTACTGCTTGTCTTACACAATCAGCATAATTTCCATTTAATCTTTTTACCCAATATGAATCTATAGAGTAACAGAATTGGTGTGGTGCTTTATATTGGCTTAATGGGTCTGTTCCATTTTTTCTCCATGCAGCACTTTGTGCTCTGTTACATGCTGTTGTAATTACGGCTAGAGCTCCTTCATAGCTTGAACTACACTCTTGTGCTGTAATAGCACATAATAAGTCTAATTCTTCACTCGAATAACTCCACCTTCCTTCTGATACATAAGTTACACTTCTTGAAGTAACAGTTTTTGTTCTAACTTCGACAATTTTATCAACTGGTTCTTTGATTATGGTTGAAGAAATCTCTGTTTTTTCAATTTCTTCACCATTTTGATATTTTATTCTATAAGTAACTTCTCTAACTCCATTTACACCTATTTGTGCCACTCTATTCTGAGTTGTGCTACTTCCGTTTGAAACATCTTTTGTTATAGTTTCAAATGGTATTTCTTCTTGTACTGTGATAATTTTTTCTACTATAGATTTATAACTTTGAAGTATTTCCTCTGCTGTGAAAAATGCTTCTTCTGCTTTTTCTTGTGCTATTCCTTTTTCTATTACAATTGTTTTATTATCTGATAACTCCGAATCTGCATCAGGAGTAACGTTTTCATCTTCTAAAATAATAATATGATTTTCAGCTAAAATATCAGATACTTTTTTGCTGGTTGTCATAACGTTCATTTCATATCCGCTTGAAAGAACTATCTTAACTGACATTAATCTTTCGTTAGAAGCCATAACTCCAATCATACCAGCAATTAAAAAGAATATTATTAATATTACTAAAATTCTTCTAACTGATAACATGGACCTTTCAGGCTTATCTTGTTTACTTAATCGTTTTCTCATAAAACCTCCTTCTTAAGTAACACATTTTTATTATACCATTTTTTATATAATATGTCAAATCATTATTTTGTTGTTATGTAAACTGTGGCGTGCTTATAGTAATAAAAAAGCCTAAAAATCAATCAAGTCTATATGCATAAAATTTTACATATAGACTTGATTTTATAAAGTTTTATTTTTGGGAGTTTGTTTGCCCTTTATTTTTTCTTTGTTTTATTACCTGAATAATTATTGCACTTGAAATTCCTCCTATTACTATTATTAACAATGTTATAATTATTATATCGCCTGTTCTTCCTAAACCAGTTGATATTGCAATAATTATGCTTGCTGTTGCTTCATTATCCTTATTGTCTGTTTCTTTGAATCCTGCTACGTTATCTGTACCTATGATGCCAACCTTATTTTCTTTTGTTCCTAAGTTGGTTACATAATTATCATATCTTAACCAAACTTCTAATTCTCTTGTTTCTCCTGGTTCTAAGTTTTCTATTGTAAGAGTTGCATCATATGCATGTACCTCCCATTGTGGGTTTCTCTCAGGTTTCATCTGCATTCCGCTTGGTATATACTCTTTTACTTCTACTTTTCCTGCTAGTTCTCCCTCATTTTTTACTGTAATTATATACAAGAACCATGCATCTGCACTTGGAATATTTCTTGTCCTTATTTCTAATTTTGGTAAGTCATAATTTAAGTCTGTTCTCTTTCCATTATATTCTTGAGCTACCACTTTCTTCTTAATGCTTATATTAAATATTTTCTTTCTATTCAACATTTCAAATTTTTGTAATTCAGGAGTATCTTTTACTTCTATTTCTAAGTCTTTAGCTCCATGATAGCCTACTGGTATTTCTGTTTCTCTTAGTGTATATTTTCCTACTGGTAGTCTTTCTAACTTTTTAGCTTGCTCTTCTGTTTCTATTTCTAGCACTACATTTCCTTCTTCGTCAACTACTTCTATGACTCCACCTTTTAGTAATTCTTTTGTTTCTTCATCTTTTAAGCTTATCTCTACTCTAGTGTAATCTTGCTCCACAACAAATCTTTGTACTTCTTTGACGTCTCTAACTTTTATCTCTCCTTCTGATGTTACATATCCTCTCTTTTCCGGATCTTTTGTTACAACGTCATAGTCTCCTATTTCAAGGCCTTCTATTATTTCTACATCATCATCTGTTGTGTAACTATATACAACTTCTCCAGTCTTTTTGTCTCTTATTTCTACTTCTATTCCACTTATATGTTCTTTTGTTTCTTTGTCTACTACGTCTAATTCAACTTTTGTCTTTTCATTTGTCATTTCAACAAAGTTAATTTGAACATTTTCTATTAAAAATTCTTCATCATCTTCGATTCGTTGATATAACTGACCGTCTTCTCCTACAAAGAATTTTATATCATCTGCAGTTGTATATCCCTTCAAAGTAGCTTTTTCTCTTAAAGTATATATCTTGCCTTTTTCAAGTGTTTCAAACATTTTCACATCGCCATCTGTAGTCCAAGATTCTATTACATTACCTTTTTCGTCTAGTATCTCTAATTCAATACCTAGTATTAGCTCTCCGTCTTCGTTTCTTTTTTCAATTTTTGTGTTTATTCTTCTGTTTGCAATTACTTCACTTACATCTATGATAGCTACATTTTGTCCTCTATAAGAGCTATTAAATGTTACTTTTTCATCATTTAGATTATAGTTTTCAGGTACTTCTATTTCTTTTATATAATATCTGCCCAATGGTAAATCTACTTCATATATTGCTTGTCCTTGCTCATTTGTAACTACCTTTTCTATTAAAGCATCTTTCTTTATTAATATGCTTCCATTATTACTTCTTATGTCTTCATCTGCATATAATCCAAATACTGCACCTTTAAGTCTTTCCCCTGTTCTTATGTCTTGTTTTATTATTCCAATTTTTCCATTTTCTTTTATTTCTATCTCTTCGTCGTCTTCATCTTCTACAGTTTCTTCTATTGGATTATCTTCATCTTCCGGATTATTTGTTACAACTGTGCCTGTAGCTCTTACCACATTATCTATTAAATATTTCTCAGTGCCTTCTACTGGTAATTTTACTTCTTCCGGTACTTGATATTCATACCTTAATATAACTTCTTCTCCAGGTTCTATTTTATCAATTACGACTTTATTGTAATCTTTTACACCTTCTGTTTCTTTATATGTTACTGTTACTCCGTTTACACTTGAACCTTCTAGGTCTATAAATCTTCCTTCTATTAATGTTTCTCCTGTTTCAACATTATGTAGTACCTTCTTGCCATTATTTATTACATGAATAATATATTGCGCAATTTCTCCAGGCTCATATACTTCCTTCAAAGCTTCTTTTATTACTAGTATATTCTTTTCTGATACATACACATCTTCATTATCGTCATCTTCCACTTTTACTGTTATCTTTTTGCTTGGATCTTGTGGATCAGGTATCTCTGTGGTTCCTTCTGCCTTTACAACATTTGTTACTTTTACTTTTTCTTCTCCTTCTTCTAGCTCGCCTATCTGTGTGCTGAATTTTAATGTAACACTCTCTCCAGCTTTTAGTCTAGCAATACTTACATGTGTACTATCTATTTTCTTTATATTATCTGTGTTAATGTCTTCAAATTCGCCATTTATCCTTGTTTCAGTTACTGTTATATCCCTTATTTCATTTTGTGTTGGATTACTTACTTTGATTGTATATGTTGCAGTTTCTCCTGGTTTGTACCATTTTTTGTCTGCTATTTTTTCAACTTTTATTCCTTCTTCACCATTTAAATTGATTTTCTGTCTTTCATTTGTGTACTCTATCTCCACAGTTTGAGTTGGTGTTTCTTGCGCTTGATAGCTTATTTCGAATTCTTTTTGTTCACTATTTAGTACAAATCCATATCCTGCTTCGGTTTCTTTTATGTAATATTTTCCTATTGGCAAATTATCTACATATCCTATTCCTTGGGCATTAGTTGTTATTGTACCTACTAATGCATCCTTTTCATATACTACTACATCAGGATTATATTGTGAGTAAATAGTTTCTTTTGCTCTTATCTCAAATTCTGCATTTTCTATCGCTCCTAACTCATATTGGAATTCAATATTTCCGTCTTCTTTTTGTCTTGCACCTGTTAAATACTCTCCTTGTTTTCTTAGTTTTAATTCACCTTTCATTTGAGTATTATATTGTTCTACGGTTATTATTAATCTTCCTGTAGTGCTATCTTCATAATATGCTTGTTTTTGAGAAATAGTAAATCTTACTACTTGTCTAGGTTCTTCGGTTATATGTCCATTTTCTATTTTTCCTTCATGACCTGCTAAAACATAACCCTCAGGTGCCTTTACTTCTCTTAATTCGTAATCTCCAATTGTTAGGTTGACTGGTGTAACAAAATAACCTTCATCATTAATCCTGTATGGGTTTTCTTCTGTACCTACAACTTGAATTTTTGGATAAGATATAGATTGCTCTATATATTTTCCTTCAGTAATACTCCATATCCTATATGCTGCATCTTTATTAATTATGATTTCTCCATTTTCTGCATCTCTCTTGTTTACCTTGATAGATGCTTCAAATTCTCTATCTATGAAATATCTTTCATTTTGTGGTGTCCTATTATCTTCGTTAATATTTACTATAAATGGATCTATCGCATATCTTTCTTCAGGAACGGTAGTTTCAATTACTACATATTTACCATACGCTAATTCAGGACTTGTAAATTTACCTAATGAATCAGTAAATATTTCTTGTAATCTTACTCCACTTTGTTCACTTGAATAATCTAATGCTGTTTGTTCATTGCTGAAATCACGGTCTATGAAATCATTTGGACTATAGTTGCCATTTGTATCAGGTTTTACTGTTCCGTCTTTTACAAAACTTAAATCCTTGATTAGATAGATTTTAAATCCTGCCCCTCCTAATGGAGTTGGTTCACTTTGTACAGTATTTCCACTTAACTTTACTAATTGAAATGCTTGTTTCTTAACCTGTTCAACTACAGTTGCTTGTCTTTCAAGATGTGCTACAGTTTCACCTTCATAATTTACATTTACATTATATATATTTGTATCAGGTGTATATCCAACTGGAGCAGTTATTTCTTTTATGTAATATTTTCCTATTTCAACATTATCGAATACTAATCTTCCATTTACTATTGTTTGTCTTTGTACTTCATGATCTTTTTCATATATTACGCCAGTTACAGTATCTTTATGTACTATATTTTCTGCTGCATATAATCCATATACTGCACCGTCTAATGTTGCATCTCCTTGTGGTAAATACTTGTTAGTTTCTCTATCTATTTTATTTACACTTATTGTTCCTAATACTCTTGTATTGTAGTATAAACCTACATGATTATCAATCGTTATTGTCCTTCCATTATTATCTGATGTAATTGTTATATCATTAGCAACCTTTGTTTGTGTACCTGGTACAAAATCTCCATAATATCCTTCAGGTGTAGTTGTTTCTACTATTCTGAATTTTCCTTCATTTCTTCTGTTTGCATATAGCCAACCTGTACTTACATAGCTTCTATCATCTTGGAATTTTAATTTTATTACTTCTCCTTGACGATTTATTTTATATTCTTCATATTCTTTTGTATTTTTATTATATTCATATACTGTGTATTCAGCTCCGCTTATTCTTTCTAAGGTTTCACTATCTACTTTTAGTGCTTGTACCATTACTTTCATTGGTTCATCTTTTACATTATACTCATCTACATTAGTATATGTATAAGTATGGAATCCCGCTTCTGTCAATGTTATGTTGATGTTTGTCTTTGGATTTGTATAATATTCAGGAGCTTCTTCTTCCAATATTCTGAATTTTCCTTGATTTACAGCACTATACTCTAACACTCCTTCTTCATATTCTCCCGGAGTTTTATATGTACCGTCTCCGTTATCAGTCAATAAACCTCTCTTTTCCCAGTTTTGAATATTTTTATTCCATTCATATATTCTAAATTTAGCTTCATCAAGCACTTCGCTTGTTATTGAATCTGTTTTTCTTAAAACAATTTGTGCTTTTGGATAAGGTTTATTTGTCATATTCCATGTAAATTTATTTACAGTTGGACCAGCTTGCTCTAATGTTAATGTTACATCATATTGCTGTCTATATTTTGGATCATCTTCATCACTATATCCATAATAATGTTCAGGTGCTCTCTGTTCAACTATTTTGAATCTACCCTGATTTGTTGGGTTGTATTCAAATACACTTGATGTATATACTCCAATATTATCATTATCAGTTAATTGACCTCTTTCAATATAACTACTTAAAGCTGCATAATCTCCACTTCCTCTATATTCATATAAAGCAAATATTGCACCTGGTAGTTTTTCTTTAGTAACTTCATCAGTTTTATTTACTGTTACCTGTCCTTGTGGATAATGTAAATTGGTTACATCCCATGTAAATTGATTTATCTCTACATCTGTACTTTCTTCTTTTGACAAACTTACATCATATACTTTTCTATATGAAGCATCATCTCTATCATCATATCCATAATAATGTTCAGGTGCTCTTTTCTCAACTATCTTGAATTTTCCTTGATTTGTTGGAGAATATTCAAATACTTCTGATGTATAAACTCCATTATTATCAGTCAATTCACTTTTTTCAACATAACTAGCTAAATTTTTAACATCACCTTCTCCTTTATATTCATACAAAGCAAATATTGCACCTGGTAATTTTGCTTTTGAGTCTTGGTCTGTTTTATTTACTGTTACTTGTGCTCGTGGATAATGAGTATTTATCAAATTCCATGTAAATTCATTTACTGTAAGTCCAGCTTGCTCTCTAGTTAATTTTATATCATATTGTTTTCTGTAATCTTCAGTATCTTTCGGACTACTTCCATAGTAATGGTCTAATGCCTTTGCCTCTAATATTTTGAATTTTCCTTGATTTGTTGGAGTATATTCAAATACACTTGAAGTATAATTTCCTTCTCCATTATCTGATAGCTTTTCCTTATATATATATTTACTTATGTCACTATCATCGCCTTCTCCACCATATTCATATAATTCAAAGTCTACTCCTGACAATTTAGCCCCAGTAACTTTATCAGTTTTGTTTACTATTGCTTTTCCTTGTGGATAGTGCACATTAGTTACATTCCATATATATTGATTAATAACTACCTCTGTTTCATTTCTTGTCAAAACTACATCATATGTTTTTCTATATGTTGGATCATCTTCATTACTATATCCATAATAATGTTCTGGTGCTCTTTCTTCTACAATTTTGAATTTACCCTGATTAATTGGTGAATATTCAAATACATCTGATGTATACACTCCATTGCTATCTACTAATTGACTCTTTTTATTATAATTAGCAATATTATCACTATCTCCTGATCCACTATACTCATATAATCCAAATAATGCTCCCGGTAATTTTATCTTTGTTTCTTCTTCTTCTTTATTAACTATTACCTTACCCTGTGGATAATGAGTATTTACTAAATCCCATGTAAATTCATTTACTGTTGGTCCTGCTTGTTTTTTTGTAAGTGTAACTTTAAATTGCTTTTTATAATCTCCAACATCTAATTCACTGCTTCCATAGTAATGTTCTAATGTTTCATCTTCTATTACTATAAACTTTCCTTGATTTGTTGGTGTATATTCAAATACTTCTGATGTGTATGTTCCTTGGTTTTCAGTCAAATCCCCTTTTCTTGTATAATTATTTATGTCATTTTCATCTTTTGATCCATTATACTCATATAAGCCAAATGTTACTCCAGTCAATTTTTTACCTGTTGTTTTATCGGTTTTGTTTACTATTACTTGTCCTTGTGGATAATGTATATTTTGCAAATGCCATGTAAATTTATTTACTGATACTTCTGTATCTTCCTTTGTCAAGGTTACATCATATGATTTTCTGTATTCTGCACTTTCTACATCATAATATCCATAGTAGTGCGCTGGAGCTTTTGTTTCTACTACTTTAAATATTCCTTTGTTTGTTGGAGAATATTCAAATACTTCTGTTGTATAAACTCCTTTACTCCCTGTCAATATGCTCTTTTTGTTAAAGCTGCCTATATTATTAGTATCTCCGCTTCCATTATATTCATATAGCCAAAACTCTGCATCTGCTAAATTAGCTCCTGACTTGCTATCAGTTTTATTTATTGTTACTTGTCCCTGTGGATAATGCGTATTTACCAAATCCCATGTATATTCATTTACTGTTGGGCCAGCTTGTTTTTTTGTAAGTGTGACTTTATATTGTCTTCTATAATCTTCAACATCTAGTTCACTGCTTCCATAATAATGATCTAATGTTTTCTCTTCAACTACTATAAATTTTCCTTGGTTTGTTGGTGTGTACTCAAATACCCCTGTTGTATATGTTCCTTCGTTTTCAGCCAACTTTCCTCTATTTGTATAATTATTGCTTATGTCATTTTCATCGCCCGATCCGTTATACTCATATAAAACAAAAGTTATTCCTGTCAATTTGTTACCCGTTGTTTTGTCAGTTTTATTTACTGTTACTCTTCCTTGTGGATAATGTGTGTTCGTTAAGCTCCATGTAAAATTTTTTATTAATACGTTTGTATCATCTTTTGTCAAAGTTACATCATACGATTTTCTATATTCTGCACCGTCTTCGTCATAATATCCATAATAGTGTGCAGGTGCTCTTACTTCTACTACTTTAAATATTCCTTTATTGGTTGGAGAATATTCGAATACTTCTGTTTTATAAGTGCCTTGCTCATATGTCAATTTGCTCTTTGGGTTAAAGCTGTTTAAATCATTTGTTTGACCAGTTCCTTTATATTCATATAGCCAAAAATCTGCATCTGCTACACTAGCTCCTGACTTGCTATCAGTTTTGTTGACTGTTACTTGTCCTTGTGGATAATGTGTATTTGTTAAATCCCACACAAAGTTTTTAACAGCAACATTTGTATCTTGCCTTGTCAAAGTTACATCATACGATTTTCTATATTCTGCACCATCTTCATCATAATATCCATAATAGTGCTCAGGTGCTTTTGTTTCTACTACTTTAAATATTCCTTTATTGGTTGGAGAATATTGGAATACATCTGTTGTATATACTCCATTTTCACCTGTCAATTTGCTCTTTCTCGTAAAGTTTCCTAAATTTGTAGTTTCTCCGCCTCCATTATATTCATATAGCCAGAAAACTGCACCTGCTATATTAGCTTGAGTCTTATCATCTTTTTTATTTACTGTTACTTTTCCCTGTGGATAATGCGTATTTTGTAAATTCCACGTAAATTGATTTACTGTAAGTCCAGCTTTTTCTTTCGTTAAAGTAACCTTATATTTTCTTTTATAATCCTCTACATCTTTATCGCTACTTCCATAGTAACCAGGTAAAGTTTCCTCCTCTGCTACAATAAATTTACCTTTGTTTGTTGGTGTGTATTCAAATACATCTGTTTTATATATTCCACTATTATTATTATCTTTTAAAAAATCTTTTTTATCATAACTGTTTATATCATCTTCATCACCACTTCCTTTATATTCATATAATCTGAATGTTAATCCCGGTAAATTTTTTCCTGTTGTAGTATCAGTTTTATTTACTGTTATTTGTCCTTGTGGATAATGTAAATTGGTTACATCCCAAGTAAACTCATGTACAGTTAATCCAGCCTGAGCTCTTGTTAAAGTAATTTGATGTTGTCTTTTGTATTCTTCATCTTGTGGGTTGCTTCCATAGTAATGAGGTAAAGTTTCCTCTTCTACTATCATAAATTTACCTTGGTTTGTTGGTGTATATTCAAAATTAGATGATGTATATTTTCCGTCTGATCCTTGTTTTAATTGTTCCACACTATCATAGCTCTTTATATCACTTTCACTTCCACTACCTTTATATGCATATAGGTTAAATCTTACATTTGATAATGTTTGACCTGATGATTGATCTGTTTTATTTACTATTACTTTTCCTTGTGGATAATGCACATTTGTAACTTCTATAGTGTAATTAAAATTATGTTGTTTTTTATCATTTATAATATTTATTTCTTGGCTCCAAGCCTCTTGATAATAATGCTCAGGTATTTTTGTTTCTACAACCTTAAATTTTCCTAAGTTTGTGTCTGAATATGTTAATGTTGCTGAATAATTTCCATTTGAATTATTAGTTAATGTTGTACCACTTGTGTTATAGTTATTACTTGCATTGTTCCATTCATATACAGTAAAGGCTGCATTTGATAATTTTACATTCGTATTGCTACTATCTACCTTATTTATTACAAGTGAACCTGAAATTGGCTGACACTCTACAACTACTGTGTAGTCTTTTCTAACATCATTTAATTGTATGCTTCCTCCATATTCATAAGATTCTTGATATTTTTCCTCATCATTTACTTTTACAGATGTTACATGATAACCTGAATTTGGTGTAAATGTTACTGTTCCATTTTCATGTATATTTACTTTATCATTTTCTCCGTTTATAGTTCCATGAGTTATTTGAGTAGAAATCCTATAATTTAAAGTTGTCTCAACATTGTTTGATGTTTTCTTTCCACTACCACCAGCTCTTTGATACGAATATGAAGCATTATTTATTATTTTTCCATTGCTGTCAAATGCATTTGTCAATCCTATATCCTTTTTTACCTGAACCGGCACAATAATACTATATGTATGTGAATAGAAATCATATTCTTGCAGTTTTGCTTCTTTTGCAGTAACTGTAACATTATTGCCTGACACATTTATAGTGAAAAAGTCTGTCCTATCTTGATTTAATTCATCTTTTACCTTTATATTATTATTA
Source organism: uncultured Clostridia bacterium (assembly GCA_947628885.1). Taxonomy (GTDB): domain Bacteria; phylum Bacillota; class Clostridia; order TANB77; family CAG-508; genus CAG-793. The sequence goes on from CANRBO010000008.1 coordinate 14,468, forward strand.
TTAGTTATGGTCAATTGTGTTGGTATGCTATCAGTAATTGCAAAAGATGTATATCTTGGATCTACAATCGTATTATAAACTGTATCAAAATTTACAAAATGTCCATAATAGTTATTTGGTATATATTGTTGAATTACATAATTAAATTGCGTTTCTTCCCTTACATTATTAGCTGTTTTCAATTGATTATTTTCTTGTATTCTTTTGTTGATACTTTCATCATTAAATGCAGTTAGTGACAAGAAGTTATAACTAATACCACAGTTATCTCCACCATATTGGAAACCATAAACTCCATTTTTACCTTCATCTAGGTCAGTTGTCATATATGCAGATGTTTTAAACCATATTCCATTGGTGTGCATATTTCTACTTTCAATGCATAACCCATTATCCATTTCTTTCATTTGAACTTTTTTGTCGTTACCTAAGTCATAATTGTTTTTATCATAATAAATTGTTGAACTACCAACAGTTGGTATTATTCCCTCATTTCCTTCTAATAAATTATCTGATCTATCTCCTTCTACAGTTTTAGTCTTTGGAACATCAATATCATAAAAGAATCCATTTACACCTACAACATTTGCCTTTTGCTTTGTTGTATTATATGTACCACTTTTATAGTATGTCATATCGAAATCACAACTAGCATATGAAGCTCTCAATAGCATTGTAACAAGATGTCCTTCTTTAGTAAAATCTGACTCTATCCAATCTGAATCACCTTTTTTGGGAGATGTTTGATCATTTATATATTGTATTCCAATAAATCTAAAACCAACAAAATCTGAAGCTTCGTGATCCTCATCATCAGCCTCTGCTGTATCAGTATCTTTTGGTTTTGCATATTCTCCACCTCTATAGCTCTTTACATTGCTTACTGTACATACTACATCTATTACACTACCGTCTGCATCTACACCACAATTAGTAATTACACATTGTATTGTATCACCTTCATATGCTCTACACGCTATTAATCCACTTTTACTCTGTGAACCGTCCTTCAAATGTTGTTTATCTCTTTTTCCCTGTAAATATATTACTTGGCTTTGTGATGTCCACACTAATGAAGAATAAGAATATTTTTCATTTTGCTCACCCAATTGTGAAAAGTCCTTATACACTGTATTCTTTGAAATAGATATTGGGCTTGGTGTGGCTTCAGCTGAAGCAGTTTTCACTTCATCATTAATAGTGCTATTAGAGTTAGCATTATTATCAACTTCAATTGCAGATTTTACAGTTTGCGTATTTCTTTCTTGTATGTCATATGTTATTACGATATTGATAACCTTAAAAAATATAGATGCAAATAACACCATTGCTAAAGATATTATGAAAATACTCCAACCAAACTTTTTCATCTTTTTCCCTTTCTTTTTTTTATTGTGTTTTTCTTGCTTTCGCGCTTCCTGCTCTCGTTTTGCTTCATGTTGCCTTCATCTTTATGTTGTTGCTTTTTGTTTTACTTCCTTTCTCTTTATTTTTGTTTTGCTTTTTTTGTTTTGCTGTCTTGTTTGTTCTACTTATCCTTTGCTTTTTTTACTTTTTGTTTTGTTGTCTTTTTGTTTTACTTATCCTGTGCTTTTTTTACTTTTTGTTTTGCTTTACTTATCCTGTGCTTTTTACTTTTTGTTTTGTTGTCTTGCTTTTGCTTTTTTACCTTTTGTTTTGTTGTCTTGCTTTTGCTTTTTTACCTTTTGTTTTGTTGTCTTTTTTTGTTTTACTTATCCTTCGTTTTTACTTTTTGTTTTGTTGTCTTTTTGTTTTACTTATCCTGTGCTTTTTACTTTTTGTTGTCCTTGCTCTCCAGCTGTTTGCGCGTTTTTGTTTGTAGACTTCTCTACTGTTTTAATATAATTTATATATATACTAAAGTCAATAACAATAATTTTCTTTAGAAATTAAACTTATGTTTTACCGCTTACGGATATAATTTATTGCTTTTTCTTAATATGTGATATTACTTTTATATTTCATTTTTGTTAAAAGAAGCGCCATTTTAGGCGCTTTCTCTAGGGAATTAGAACTTTCAAGTTCTAATTATTTTTATTTAATTTTTAATTAAAATCTATATTAATATTTAATCTAATTCTAAGGTTCAAATCTAATTGAAAAAAATTAAATTTTAAATGAAGTTTGACAACGTACAAATTGTAATTATTTTCTAACCTTTAAGTTATCACATATTTGTAATCACATTTTAAATCTTTCATTGTGTTTACCTCCATTTATTTTTACATAAATGTAAGTATAACATAATTAAAAAGAATGTACATTTTTGATCATTAAAGTTTAATCATTTTTGTACATTCTTATTTTATCATTAACAAACCTGTATATTGTATATTTTTAAGGCATTTTGATAAGTAGCTTTTGCTATCTCTTCAATTGATATATTCTTAAAATCTGCTATTTTTTGTGCAGTATATTTTACATTTCTCGGATCATTTCTAGTTCCTCGAACTGGTTCAGGTGCCAAATATGGGCTGTCCGTCTCTATTAACAATCTATCTAACGGAATTAAATTAGCTATTTCTTCAGCATTTTTCGAATTTTTAAATGTAATCGGACCAGCCACAGATATGTAAAATCCAAGCTTAAGACCTTCCTTTATCAGCTCTCTGTTAAATGGACAACAATGGAATATTCCTTTTTTATTTACAGGATTTTGCTTTAATATCTCTAATGTATCCATTACTGCATCTCTCGTATGAATTGTAATTGGAAGATTATATTTATTCGCTATCTCGATTTGCTTTATAAAAGCCTGCTTCTGCCACTCCTTATCTGTATCATAATGATAATCTAAGCCTATCTCTCCAACTGCTACAATTTTTGCCTTCCTTACTTCATTTTCTTTAGCCTGTGATATTTCTCCATTATCTATTATCTCTTTACCTTGTAATAATTCTTTATCTTGTGTGATTATTTTCTTTTGCGCTACTTCTTTATTTTGTTTTAAAGTTTCTTTTTTTAAAACTTCATCAATTTGTATTACTTGGTCTTTTTGCAATATTTTTTTATTTTGTTTTGTAATTCCTTTCTGTAACACTTTTTCAACTTGTATTGCTCCTTCTTTTTGAAATATTTTATTATCTTGTATAGTACCTTCTTTTTTTAATATTTCATCTATGTTTTCCACATCTTTTGACCAGTTTGTGGATAAGTCATTTGGTGAAATGCCTACAGTTGCATATATGTAATCATATTTTTTAGAAAGCTCTATCGCTCTTAATGAACCATGCAAACTATATCCACAATTAACAAAAGTAGTAATACCTGCATTGTAAATTTCAGGTATTACTTTTTCTCTATCAATATCAAATTTTTCGTCATCCAAATGGCAATGTGAATCTAAGAACTCCATTTCTATTCTCCCATAATAAAAACTCACATCTTTAAAATTTGTCGACCTAGATGTGAGTCTTTTATAACTATCTCGGAAAAAACACGTTTGTGGAATTGTCATTTCCTATATCTATTATACTTTTATTTTTATAAAAGTCAAGTATAAATTAAATATTTATATGAAATATACAATTCCATATTGCCATTTTTTGGAATATATTGTATAATATATTTGTTTTTCCTCCAAATTTTGCAAGAAAGGAGGTCCAATACATATGAAAAAATTTGTAAAAGTAGTTGTACTGATCATTATTGCATACATCTTAAAGATGTTTGATTAATGCAACACCCCTGCAGAAATGCAGGGGATTTTTCATATAAAATAAAATACTAGCGATTGCATACACTAGTATTTTTCGTTTTTCCTTACATATAAATAATTTGTAAAAGTTTTGAATAGATAAAGTATATATCTATTTCTATTCTTTAATTATTATACTATAGAATAATAAAAATGTCAAGCATATTTGCGATTTACTTCACGATATCGTACACAGTCTTTGTATCATCAGATTTTGCTGTATTTTTTTGCAATTTGACTCCTTTTTCTAAGCATACCAAAGGTCGTAAGCCAAGTCCATAATTGTAGTCATAATAACTACTGCCTACAAAACCATTGCAATGAACATATTTCATATAACTATAATTACCACCGTTTTGAGAAGGTGACGCCAACCAATAGCCATAACAATTTCCTATTTTTCCATTTGCTTCTATATCTTTATATTTTGTATGTGAAAAAAATGCATTATATTTTTCTTCTATTATTTTTTTCTTTTGAGTATCATTTTCTCTTTTTATTACTACACTTATACTATCACATCATTTTTACTTTTGCAACTATTATTTTATTTTTTTCTTATTACATTTTAATTAAATTTTTCTCCACATTACCTTTATTTCAAGTTTGAGTATTAAGATAGCAAATTTTCATATTTCAATTCCCACTCTTTAAAGACATCTTCGGCTTTTCTTACTCTTCCATTATTATAGTCTTCTTCTGACTTCAATATTTT
>CANRBO010000009.1 GCA_947628885.1 uncultured Clostridia bacterium
AGAAAAAGGAGTCAGATTACAAAAAAACACATCAAAATCTGATGAGACGAAAACAGTATATGACATTGTAAAATAAAGTTGGAAAATATCTACACAAAAAAACACACAAGAAAAAATAGTATATGGGACATTGTCAAATAAAATAAAGTTAGAAAATCGTCTACACAAGAAACTACACAAAAAACTACACAAGAAAAAAGATTAGAAAAATGACTCCAGTGTAAATAAAAAAATGATTATGTATTGATAATCATTTTTTTTTGTGGTATTATAGATTAGTAAAATGTTAAATTATTTGTTAAAATGATATAACTTATAAATATATTTTATAAACATAAAAAGTCGAAGGTAATAAAATGAAGAATTGGATCGGGATACTAGTATCATATTTAGCTATATTTTTAGTAATTGTCATAGCAAAATTATTTGAAAAATTGGGAAAAGAAGCAAGCAGAAAATTTATTCACATTGCACTTGGAAATTGGTGGTTGATTGCGATGTATTTCTTTGATAATATATGGTTTGCATTATTTGTACCGGCTACTTTTATTGTTATCAACTATATTTCATATAAGAAGAATCTTATTAAAGTAATGGAACGAACAGAAGATGAAAAAGAAGGATTAGGAACAGTATATTATGCAATGTCATTATTTATTGTAACATTAATTTCTTTTAGTGTTCATAATACTGCATTGGGGTTAGCTCCAATATTTGTTATGGCGTATGGAGACGGGTTAGCAGCAGTAATAGGTAGGTCAGTTAAAAGTCCTAAATACAAAATATATGATACAGAGAAATCTTTAGCTGGTTCACTTACTATGTTCATTGTTTCGTTTACTATCATGTCAATTTATTTGGGCTTAACAACTAATTTGTGGTTCATAAAGAGTTTTCTTTGTAGCTTAATCGTGACATTGCTAGAGGCAATTTCAATAAGAGGAACGGATAATTTTACTGTGCCAATAGCTGCAATAGCAATGCTTTTAGTGCTTTAAAATATTAGGAATAATTTGTAAAAATTTTTCTTAAAAATTGATAATAAAAATTATACAAAAGCGGAAAATATATATAATTAATACTAGATATATAATTTAATAAATAATTAACGAAGGGAGAATTTTAAAAATGAAGGAAACAATTATTAATGTAAAAGGTATGGTTTGCGAGGGTTGCGAAAATAGAGTTAAAAATGCTTTAAAAAATATTGACGGAGTTGAGGAAGTAACTGCTAATCATGAAACTGGTATCGTAAAAGTTACTGCAAAAGAAGACATTTCAGAGGATACAATGAAGGAAAAAATCGAAGACATTGGATTTGAAGTAGTAAGTGATTAATGTAATATTAGAAATAACGATAGTTTGAGGGAAATTGATCTTTTATTTCTATGTGTACCTTCAGGAAGGAATTTAATTTTTAATGAAAAAAATTATTTTATCTATTGACGGTATGACTTGTTCTGCTTGTTCTAATGGATTGGAAAAATATTTAAACAAACAAAATGGAATTAAAAATGCTTCAGTTAATTTGGTAATGGCAAATGCCACGATTGAATATGATGAGACTCTTCTAACAAAAGATATGTTAGAGGAGTTTGTTAAGCAGGCAGGATTTAAGAGTTTGGGAGAGTTTAAAGAAATAAATTTAGAATCTAAAAACAATACTGAGAAAGTTAAATTTATCATCTTTACAGTTTTGGCTATATTTTTAATGTATGTGTCAATGGGGCACATGATGAATTTGCCTGAAATACCATTTTTGTCGCCACACAAAGAGCCAATAAATTATATGATTTGTTTGTTAGTTCTTACAGCTTGTTTTATAATTTATGGTTTTGATATTTTAAAAAATGGTTATAAAAATCTTATTCATAAAACGCCTAATATGGATACGTTAGTTGGCATGGGAGTAATTGTATGTACATTGTATAGTATTTATAATATGATTGCAGTTTTTAATGGCGAACACAACCAAGTAATGAATCTATATTTTGAATCAGCTGCGATTATAATTTATTTTATAAAACTTGGAAGATACATTGACGGTATCAGCAAGGATAAGACAAAAGAAGCAATACAGAAATTGGTTAAGATTACGCCTAATTCAGCAATTATAAAGGTTGACGGAAAGGAAAAACAAGTTACCCTTGATGAAATAAAAAAGGGAGATATTGTAGTGTGCAAACCTGGAGAAAAAATTGCAGTTGACGGAGAGATAATCTTAGGAAGCACACATTTAGATGAATCTTTTATTACAGGTGAGAGCAAGCCTATAGAGAAAGAAGTTGGCAACAAAGTAATTGCTGGAAGTTTGAATTATGACGGATATATAGAATACAGAGCTGAGAAAATTGGAAAAGAATCTACCGTTTCAGAGATAGTAAAATTGGTGGTTGAAGCAAGCAATACTAAGCCCAAAATCGCAAAGATTGCTGATAAGGTATCAGGATATTTTGTGCCAGTAGTAATTGCTATAGCTATAATAACCTTTATAGTGTATTTAATAATGGGGCAAGGATTCGAAACAGCAATCATCACTTTTGTTACTGTGTTAGTAGTAGCATGTCCTTGTAGCTTGGGACTAGCGACACCGCTTGCTGTTATAGTGAGTGAAGGATTGTGCGCATCAAATGGAATATTAATTAAAAAAAGTGAAATATTGGAAAGCGCTCAAAAAGTGAACACTATAATATTTGACAAAACTGGAACTTTGACTTATGGAAAATTGAAAATATCAGAGATTAAGAATTACAGTGGTATAAAAGAATTAAATAATAATGTAAAAGGAAATAAATTACAAATATCGAATAGTGAAATAGAGGAAAAACAATTAGATAGTAAAATAAAAGAAAGAGAATTGTTGCAATTAGTGGGAAGTATAGAAAGTAAATCAAACCACCCAATATCTAAGGCGTTCACAGATTATTTGACAGAAAAAAAGATAAAAATATTAGATGTTAAAGAATTTGAAAACATACCAGGTTTGGGAATAAAAGGAATAATTTGCAATGGAGAAGATGAGAACCAAGAGATTTTGCTTGGAAACTATAAATTGCTAGAAAAATACAAAATAGAAAATAATCATGAGAGTGATGAAAGAGAACTAGCTGAAAAAGGAAATAGTATTATATATGTGGTTAAAGATAGGAAAATAATTGCATTAATTGGAGTAAATGATATTGTCAGAGAAAACACAAAAAATGTAATTAAGCAGTTGTCAGAGAAAAATATAGAAACAGTTATGCTAACAGGAGATAATGAACAGACAGCTCAAAAAATAGCTGATGAAATAGGAATTTCTAAAGTAATTGCAAATGCATTGCCAGATAAAAAAGCAAATATGGTAAAAGATTTAAAGAAGGATAATAAATTTATCATGTTCTGTGGAGACGGAATAAATGACAGCCCAGCCTTGGCAAGTGCAGATATTGGGGTTAGTGTAAATAGTGGAACAGATATAGCTATGGATTCATCTGATGTAATTTTAACTAAAAATGACTTAGGAAGTATATTGAATTTAATTGACATTAGTAAGAAAACGATAACTATCATAAAGCAAAACTTGTTTTGGGCGTTTTTTTATAATTGCTTAATGATACCAATTGCAATTGGAGCATTAAAACCAATAGGAATTGCATTAAATCCAATGTTTGCAAGTTTGGCAATGGTAATGAGCAGTATAACCGTTATACTAAATACGCTAAGATTAAAACGTAAAAATAAATAGCAATACCCCAAAGATTAGATTTTTTCTAAACTTTGGGGTAAGTTTTTCTAAAAAATATTTATATTTGGCATTTGCGTGGTAGCGAAAAGCCTAGTTTTGCGAATTTTTTCTTATATATGTAACAAATGTGTAATCATAAGGATTTTTTTCGTCTTTTAAACCTTTTTCAGTCTCAATTATTTCCCACTCATCAGGATTAATGGTTGGAAATGACACGTCACCTTCAAAATCTTGATTAATTTCAGTAATATACATTTTATTACAGTATGGCATAAGCAATCTATACATTGTAGCACCACCAATAACAAAATGCTCTTGGCTGTCATTTATGTATTGATCCAACATTGATATATCTTCCAAAACTTCAACATTTTCATCATTAATATTCATTTCAGCATCATTACACAAAATAATATGATGTCTGTTAGGCAAAACTCTGACTAATGACTCAAACGTTTTTCTACCCATTATAATGGTGTGACCTGATGTCAAATTTTTAAATCTTTTCAAATCTTCCGGAATGTGCCAAATCAACTGATTATCTTTTCCAATTATATTATTTTTAGCTTTCGCAACTATTATACTTAACATTATTTCATCTCCTATATGGCAACTGGGATTTTGCCAAGTTTTATTTCTTTGTTATAATCATAACCTTGTATTTCAAAATCTTCCACTTTAAAATCATAGAAATTGTTGCTGTCATTATGAATAATAAGCTGTGGAGAAACATCCATTGGATCAGCAGCAATTAGCTTTTCAATTAGTGGGATGTGTCTATCGTAGATATGACAATCTCCGATATTGTGAGTTAAAGTTCCAACTTTTAGACCTGATGCTTTAGCAAACATAATTAGAAGTGCAGCATATTGCATTGTATTCCAACCATTTGCAGCAAGCATGTCCTGAGAACGCTGATTTAATATAAGATGAAGCTTGCCTTCCTTCACAAGCCATTGAGTTCCATAAGCACAAGGTTCCAAGTTCATATCCTTTAATTCTTCGTGGTTGAATATATTAGTCATGATTCTTCTACTAGCAGGGTCATGTTTTAAAAGATATAGAACATAATCAACTTGATCCATTTCCTTTATACCTTCTTTGGTTTTAAAAGGATATTTTTTGGCAAGTTGGTATCCATAAGCTTTTCCAATGGTTCCATTTTCGTCTGCCCATTGATCCCAAATGTGAGAATTTAATTCAGACACTTTGTTAGATTTCTTTTGCCAAATCCATAAAATCTCATCAATTGCCCTTTTTACAGTGTTGGTGTTGTTTCTCAAAGTAATCATAGGAAATTCTTTTTCAACATCATATTTGTTTGTAACGCCAACAATTGAGATATAATTGGCTTCAGAACCGTCTTCCCACCTAGTTCGTACGCCAGTTCCTTCAGATGAATAGCCATGATTTAGTATTTCTTTACAAGTATCAATAAAATTTTTATCAGCTTCTGTCATTATCCGCCTCCTTAATATATTTTTTTTAATAATATCATAGAGAAAATTTTTTGTCTATAAAATTGAAAGTGATTTATAAATAAAATGGTGTTAGTTATAAAAACGAAACAACCACAGTGAACTTAATCACTGTGGCTGACGTGCTGCTATCCGACTATGTAATCATACAGGATGATTACAAAAACGATGATTGCAACAATTATCAAACCCACCAAAATCACATGTGGGTCTTTAATTACCTCAAGCATATAGTCAAAGAATTTTATGCTTGATAACATCTCTTTTACTTGCTGAAAAATATAAGAAAAGAGAACGGAAACCATTTCCATTATTTATCCTCCTTTTTATTGCTCGGAGGTTTGCACCTCCGAAGTTTTTTACTTCAAAGGTGCAACAAATGTTGCTTATATTATTATACAGTATTTTGCAAATTATGTCAACATGCATGTGCATTTCATATCGGGTTTGAAATTATTATAAGACAAATTAAAAGGTCAAATATAATGTAATCTGAATAATAATTTGAAAAGAATGCTATTTAAAGGGGTTATAATATTCTAGTTCGGTTACCAGTATACTGGTAACCGTTTATTGAACTTCAAGGAAACTTTCAATTGAAGTTAATAAAAACTCTCAAATTAGCTTGAGAGTTTGGTACAGTCGACAGGATTTGAACCCGCAACCTCTTGGTTCGTAGCCAAGTGCTCTATCCAGTTAAGCTACGACTGTATATATAAAAATATTATACAACATTTAGAAAAGTTTTTCAAGAAAACACTAATAATTATTGCAAAAAATAATAAAAACTTATATAATTGGTACTAAAGAAAATCGGATAGTTGCTTAAAATTACAGTTTTATAGATTTACAAAGTAAATTGTTAAAGTTGGGGATTTTGAGCAAAGAAGGAGAAAAAAATTGAGTAAGAAAAAAAAGAAGAATAATTTTGCTTTAATTATTGGTTTAGCAATTATTGTAATTGCCATAATAGCAGCAGCTGTATATTTATTAAACAAGCCTAAAGAAAATATAATTGTAGAAGAATTTGCTACTACATATGAAGACGGCACAAAAGAAAATACGAGTAAAGAATTAGCCAAGGAAAAGCAATTAGGCGAGTTACGCATAAGCAACATTGTACTTTCGTACAGAAGTTCAATAAATGTTAGTACTTTATTGGCTGATGTAACAAATACGGGAAATACAAAAACAGAGGAGCAACTTATAAAAGTTGCAATACTTGATAAAGAGGGAAATGTTGTTTTGAATTTAGAGCAAATGTTAGTAGCTATTGAGCCAGGACAATCAGCACAATTAAATGTTAATGTTTCTGCTGATATTACTGGAGCATATGATTTTAGAGTATCTAAGGGATAAATGGATTTGCACCAAGTAGAGAAATTTATACGTTAAGTGAAAAAGTAAATGCAATTCTGTAAAGTGAATAGATTTGTAAATAAAATATAATTTGAAATATTTACAGTCTTATGGATAATATGATATAATCAATTAAAATTTTGAAAGGAGGATGTGTTAGTTAATAGCTAGCATTAATGAAAATGGAAAAGAACAATAATTCTGCAACAAAAACAAAAAGTAAAAAAGCTGCAAAAGAAGAAACAAAGAAAGTAGAAAAAGTGGCAAAGGAAGAAACAAAAACAGCAGAAAAAGAACAAGCAAAAAAAATAAAAAAAGATGTAAAAACAGTAGAAAAAACTACAAAAGGAGAAGCAAAAAAAGTAGAAAAAGATGTAACAACTGAAGTAGAAACGAAATCATCACACGGTAATTACATAACAGGTACAGTTGGGTTAATTATTGGTGGCTTAATCGCAACTATACCATGGATTTTAGTGTATGTATATGGAAATATGATGTTCTCTGTTTTATCTATTTTTATTGCAACTGGGGAATTTTATGGTTACAAATTATTTAATGGAAAGATGAGTAAAAAATTACCTATTTTAATTATGATAATGTCAATCATAATTGTTGCATTGACTACTCTGATAATAATCCCTGCCTTTTTAATTATGAAAGAGGGCGTAACTGTAAGCGTTAGTTCATTAGAGAATTTGTATGCAAGTGAAACGTTTACATCAGCAATTATGAAAGATGCAGCTGTTGCAGTAGCATTTACAATACTTGGATCAAGCGTGGTAACTGCTAATATAAAAAGAAAAATTGCCGCTGGTAACATACAAGATATTGATTTAAACAATTCAATGGAAATAGATGAAATTAAAAAAGATGCGATTACAGTAATTAAACCAATATTTGAAAAATTTAATGCATTAACTAAAGATCATGGAATTTTAAAGGATGAAATAAATGCTGAATTAAATGAAGATGAGACATTAAAAACAAAATTCAATGTATTAAAGACATATAAAATTGTAAAAAAATCAAATGGAAGATTTTATTATGATGAACAAGCAGAAAATAATCAATTACAACCAAAAAGTAAAAAACATACTAATCTTATTACAACACTAATCGGACTTATTTTAGTAGCGATTATTGTTGGTGTAGTTATTTTAAATCAAATGGGAATAATTAATAAAAAAGTTATCTCAGATAACCATATCAGCTTTGAAGTCAATGGAAAATGGATAGAATATGATAGCTTTTATAAAAATACATGGAATTTCTATAGATATATAAATAGTGTTGAGCCAAGTACAGATGAAGAGATAGATGAAAATGATTATTCAAAATGGCCTGCTTCGCTAAGCATAAGTTATTCAAATATAGACACAGAGCAAGCTTCATCAATACAAGAAATTCAAACAGGTATTAAAGAGAATATAAATGAATTAGAAATAAAACCTAGCGTTTACGAAGATGAAATTACAAAAACAAAAAATGGATATGATTTATTAACAGTTAAACTTACATTTGATCAAAATCCAAATCAAATAGAATTTTTAAATTATATTTTAAACCAAGATGAATTAGCAATTATTGATGTAAATAGTGTTAATTTGCAAGATGAAAGTGAATTGAAAAAAGTAACAGACATGATTGCACAATCTTTTAAATGGGAAGAATAGTAAATGTAAATACGTATATGAACTATTGTGTAAGTTTCTTAATGGGGGATGAAAGATTGAGTAAGAGTAATATGGAAATAAAAACAATAGATAAAAACGAAGAACCTGAAATCAAAAAAACAAGTAAAAAAGTTATAGCGATAAGTGTACTCTTTATAATTGCAATATTTGTAGGAACATTTGCATATATGATGAACACAGACGATATTGACAACTTAGGAGAATTATTAAGAACTGCCGATTATAAATGGGTTTTAGTTGGGATGATTTGTTTAGTTACAATGTGGCTTGCAGAAACAGTTAATATGCACATCCCACTAAAAAGATTATATCCTACACAAAAGTTTACGAATTCAATAAAAATAACTATGATAGGACAATTATTTAATAATTTGACCCCATTTAGTACAGGCGGACAAGTTATGCAAGTATACGAAATGGGCAAGACAGGAAAAAGAACAAGTGACACATTGTCAATATTGTCAATGAAATTTTTAGTTCAACAAATAACAATGATGATATTTACAATAATGGTTTTAATAACTCAGTTTAGGCACTTTAGAGACTTGTTTAGTGAATATTTAGCTATAGGAATTATTGGCGTTTCAATAAATATAATTTTACTGGTCTTTTTAATTGCTGCAGGTACTAACAAAGAATTTATAATGAAAATAGCAAGACCAATAATAAAATTTATTTCAAAAATAAAAATTGGTAAATTTAGATTTATCAAAGAGCCTGATGAAAGAATCGAAAAGTTTAGCAAAAGTGTAGAAAATTATAATGAACAATTTAAAATAATGAAAAAGCACAAAATAATGGTAACTAAAATGGCAATAGCAGGTTTTATACAAGCAATCACATATTATGCAATAACATTTGCAGTTTACAAGACATTTGGCAATTCGGGTTCAAACTTTTGGGAAATTGTAACAAGACAAACATTTTTAATATTGCTTGTGTCAGTAGTACCAACACCGGGAGCAGGATTAGGGGCTGAAGGCGGATTCTTGCTAATATTTGGACCAATATTTAAAGATACTACAACTCTTTCAATACTATTTTGGAGAATATATACATTTTATTTACCAATATTCGTAGGCACATTATTTATGATACCAACGAAAAGATTAATAACAAAAAGATTTCAAAAAGATATACCCCAAGATTCATAAAATTTTGGGGTATTATTTATAACAGTTATATTTATTCAACGATGATATCTTGTGATTGTTTTTGTGATTCAACTAATTGCTCTTTGATTGCTTCTTTTCCTAATGGATCTTTAGTTAAATCCCCTAATTTTTTATTTCTTGAGTGAGTAATTGAACATGTATATCCTACACCTGGTTGGAATAATGATACGCTGCTATTTGTATGAGCATAAGCTTCTGCAATTGCAACAGTTAAATAATTTGGAGCTCTACCTGAAAGATAAACAGCTTTTCCAGGAGCAATTTCTGGTACTACAACTTTTGATAAATTATTTTCGTCGTATGTTGTAATGCCTTCAGGTAAATCCATATTATATTCAATTAAAACAGCGTCACCAGTTTCAGTAGTTTTAAATGCAACTTCTCCTTGTGGATTAGTTTCGCCATGAGATAATTGAGGTATTTCAACATCTTTACCTATTTGTGGTACATATAAACCAACTGGGCAAGGATGAACAGTATGTGTTAATGCAGATACTAACCATGCTGGTGCAACACCTGTTATTCTAACTGGTTTTCCTTCTTCTGATAGGTGTTTTACAGCATTTACAGCTTTTAATAAATTTTCTTGATCCCATACTAGAGCTGTTACAACTTTGCCATTAGGTAATTTTTGCTCTTTTACTTCCATCCCAATTTCTGAACCTAATTGTGCAATATCAATAGTGTTTACTTCTTGATTTTCTTCTACTTTCTTTTCATCATTAATATTAAATTTTTCTAATATCTGTTTTTTCTTATCTTCACTAGATATGCTATCAACTAGATCCTCACATGTATTTATATAGACCTGTTTTATAGATTGGGTATCCATATCAGGATCATTTTTTAACTCATCATATAAATGATTTAAGAATTGAAATTTTACTTCATCGTACTTTGCGTCAGAAGGTATACTTTCTAGTATTTCTGTTTTATAACTAGAGTCAGATAGCTTATCCATAAGACTTATTTTTTTATCATTATCTGAAAGGCTTTTTATTATTTCAGCTTTATCTCTTTCATCTTTATATTTTTCTAAAAATTGTACTTTTTTATCATCTGACTTTAAAGTTAATATAATATTAAGTCTTCTATTCCACCAAGGAACTCGACTTAAATATTCTATTTTTTTATCATCGTCAGATATACTTGCAACAATTTCTTCTCTTTCATCATCACGGATAATATTCTCTAAAAGTTCTATTTTTTTATCATCACTTGATAAACTACTTATTACTATTGATTTACAAGATTTTATATCTTTTAACCATTGAAGTTTTTCATCATCATTTGATAAACTGCTTACTATTGTGGCTATATACAAATCATCAGGAAAATTGCCAACACGGAAGTTACCTAATATAAATTCTACTTTCATTTCATCGCTTGATAAACAGGATACTATTTCTGCTGTATCCATATTTGTAAAATCATTATGCTTTTTAAATTCTTTTAATAATTCCAATATTTTATTGTCATCGTTCATGGCAACTTTTAATTCATTAGCTATATACGCAACAAACGGAGCTGAAGCAGAAGACGTAGCTCCATGTGATTCATACTCTTTAATCAATTCTTCTAAATTTTTTTTCATTTTTTTTATCATTTCCTTTCTTTTTATAAGGCATATACCTTATTTTATTTTTTATAAATATTTTTATTTATAACATAATTAACAAATGTAGAAAGCTTGTCTTTTATTGTATCAGAATATGACAAATAATTATAATTTAAAGAATCACATAGGTATCCTATATTAAGCAAATTTTCATCAAAGTTTAAATCAGTTATAATTATTTCATCTTTGTTGTCAAACATTCTACTATCAATTAGATTTTCAGCATTAAAGGGTAAAAAGTCTTTTCCGTCTATATATTCTTTAAAAATTTTACTATCTTTTTTGACTAAAATATCAACAATATTATCATCAATATCAATTATTTTATATTTAAAATAATCTATATCTAATTCTCTTTTTAAATATGAGATTAGCCTAGATAATATAAAATCTTTTTCTTGATATAATATGTTTCGTATTTTATCTAATGCTCGTCTATCTTGTTCTAATTTTAATGTAGCGACAGACTCCATTTCTAATATTTTTTGATATGACTGAATCATCTCTTTATCCTTTCCTTATTTAAGCAACTAAATAAATTATACAATATTTTTATCGATTTGTAAAATTAATATTTCTAATACTAATTATTAGCCTTGCTTATAATATTGTTTGATTTCTTTTACTAGTTCAATGGTTGCTTTATTAGACATATTTTTCTTTAATGTTGCGATTCCTTCTTTTGTATCATCTGTTTCAAATTTATTTATAATTGTAATTTTATCTTTAATATCTTGTAGATTTTCTATGTTAGTAAAGCCTATTCCAATATCATTTAAAACTAATTTTTTCATTATTGAAGAACTTGAAACTTCATAATTAGCATTTAACTTTATATTTTCTTTATTACAAAAATCATCTAGTATCTTCCTTTTAGATGAAGGAGTTTTTGGCAATATAATGGTAGTATTATTAATTTCCTGCAAATTTTTAATTGGATGTTTCTTTATGTAATTCTTACTTGAAAAGAAACAGAAAGTAGAATTACGCAAAGAAATTATTTCAATATTAGAATATTGTCTACTTTTAAATGGTAAATTCAAAGCAACTATGTCTAATTCTCCATTTGCAAGTTTTTGCATTAAAACATCAGTGATTCCGCTACTAATTGATATATCAATATTAGGATATTTTTTAGTAAAATTCAAAAATGGCTCAAAAATTAAAGACGACAATAAGGAATTTCCACCACCTATTCGTATTTTTCCTTTTTCTAAAGTAATATATTTTGAAAATATATTTTCTGCATTGTTTATAGTTTCTATACTATCTTTTATATATTCATAAAGATTTTTGCCTTCTTCTGTTAGTTCGACACCATTTTTATTTCTATAAAAAACTTTCCCACCCAATATATTTTCTAATTTTTGTATTGATTGAGTAATTGCTGATTGTGAAATATACATACTTTCAGCGGTTTTTGAAATATTTTTATACTTTACTACTTCACAAAATACTCTATATAATTCTAAATCGGTATTCATTATTCACTATACGTCCTTTCATTATTATTTGAAGATAAAGATTGTTCATTTGCTTTTGAAGTTTCGTGGTGTAAAGAATCTTGTAAAGAACGTCTAGGAATATCATTTGAATCAACTTGTGCTACTACTTTAGAGTGAATAGAGTCATCTAAATATTTAATTTTATCTTTATTTTCGCGTCTGTTGGCAAACCAAGTTTTTATTCTCGACAAAACTCCTTGTTTTTCTATAACTGCTGGTAATTTTATATTGTTTTTTTCTTTTTTGTCTTCGAAATATTTATTAATATTTATGCCATTTACACTATCAACAATAGTGCCTAAGTCTTTTTCATTTATTGATGAAACACATGTAAATCCCTTTCCGGGTTGAAATGTAAATATTTTATTAGCATCATAGCTTGTACTTATTGAAGCTAATAACCATAATGGGATTTTTCCAGAAATGTATAAATTTTTGTTATTTTTTATTTGTGGCAAGACACAATGTTTATAATCTTCTAAAGAATATTGCTCTTTAGTAATATCAATATCCATAAAAATATTTTCTTTGTTTTCAATAATGTTATATGATAATCCATCTGCTTGTTTTAATCCTTTTTTCTTTGGAAAATCTCTTATTGGAATATATGATTTTGTTCTTACATCATAGGCACTTATATTTTCAACACCTTGTTTTTTGACTGCTTTGCACAATGCACATAAAATAAAGTTTGCTCGAATTCCATTTAACATTACTGGCTGTTCATGATCAATTTTCTCTTGCATAGATTTATATATTTGAGGTATTGCACTTTCAGACCATTTGACATTTTTTATAGGTGTTCCGTCTTCAGTAAGTATTTCCTTTCCATAACCTAATTCAAAGCCAAGTTCTGTGTCATCAATCATTGTACCTACATATTTATCGTCTATATTTTCTACTTTTTCACCATATTTACTTTTTTGAATAATATCTGAAACAATAGCATTTATTACCTGAGAATTCTCTAAAATTTCTCCTCTTTCTAATCCGACTATCCTTCCTTGAAGATATGGCAATCTTGAATATATTTTTTCTTGACCTTCAAGACTCGAATCTAAACAGCCTATACATTTCAAGCCAAGTCCTTGACCAAAGTTTAACCATGCTTGTTTCTTTTCTTCATCACTGCTTAGAACAACAAAGCTATCACAATGCTGAAAGACCTGTTCATTTTCTTTTGACATTACTCCACCAACATCAACTAACACAATTTTATTAGTTTGATTATCTATTGCTTGACAAGCATCATCTATAAAACTTTTTGTGAATTTTCCTTTTTTTCTTACAATACTCGTTTCATCTTGATTTTTATTATTACTCCAAGTCCCTTCACCATCAGGGCATGCTCTAATGATAGTATAAGCATCTGTAGGCATCTTATCAATTAAGTTTGCAATAAATACACTTTTTCCGGAATGAGGCGGACCACAGAATACTATTTTCATGTTATTTCCTCCTATAAACTTTCTAAAGGGATTGAGGTTATTTATCATTTGTTATTAGTTTCTATCCCTAAAATTTAATTTTATACAATAATACAATTATAATATATAGAAAAAGCAAAAAATAATCAAGGGTTTTACAAATATTTTTGTGAACTTTTTTAAAAATTAACCATAAGTAAAACTTATAATAGAAATTAAAATTATTAATTTTACATAGCAAATATTTTGATGTATAATTAAATTGTAAAGTTTTTTTAATAAATATACCAATATAGGAGGTTGATTTTATGTCAAAGAAAAAAGTAACACTTGAAGAAGCAAAAGAAATATTAGGTTCGGACAAGATATTTTATAATGGCAATAGAAAATTCAATGTAGTAGATACAGGAAAATATAAGTCTGGAATTACAATTGAAATTCCACAAGAGTGGAATATAAATAAAAATAGGAAACCTGAAAGTCCAATAAATTACATAGTATATAGAGAACTAACAGATGGGATGAATATAGATTTTAATGGAGATTCTAGTATTCTATTAGGAAGATATCGTTTAAGTAAAAATGGTAGACCTGTATTTGAAATAACAGAACCAACAAAGTCTAAAGATATATTAATAAAAGTAAGTTGGGGCGGTGCTTTTAATACAACTCGTGGTCGATATAGTAATTATGCTAAGGAGATAGGAGCAGAATTTTTCACAAAAAGATCAAGCAATGGTCGTGGAGCTGGAAATGATTATTGGATATTACCAGTTGATTTTGTAAGGGATATGGAGTCTCGAGATGTATCAGACATATTGGAAGATATTCAAAGACAAGAAGATGAAATGGTTATAGAAATTGATGATTATATTGCAAGAGAAGATTTAGAAATAAAGAATTCTATTGAAAACAAAGATAGAGTATATGGTCAAATTCAGCCAATTATACAGAATATTCAAACTTTTAATCCTGAATTCGAGTTTGAAATTCAAGCTGAAAGTTTTATATATAAAGAGAAAAAAGAAGGGTATTCTAAAACAAGAAGATATTCAGATGCTTTAGTTAGTGAGTTAAATGATATATTAAAAAAAGAGAAAAGCGAAAAAAATGCAAGAGATACATATATACCAATGTATCAAGAAATGAAAAATACACTTAGTACATTAGATATATCTATCACTTATAATAATACAGATGTTACATTAACAGCTCCAACATCTTATTTTGATTATAAATTTTATAGTTATTCTCAAAATGGATATAATTCATTTATAAATGATGTAACTCAATATCAAGAAAAAATCGCTCAAGAACAAGAAGAAGCTCGAAGAAAAGCTGAAGAATTAAAAAGAGCTGCTGAATTAAAAAGAAGAAAAGAAGAAGCGAAAGAAAGTGGATATCCTGAAAAATTTGAATTTTGGAATAGATTAGGTGGTGCCACCAATCTAAGTCATGCCTATGTTATAGAAAGCAATGGGATGATAAGAGAACCTGATTATAATAATTTAAGCAATATTAATCATAAATATAAATATTCTGACTGGAAAAACGAGGCAGATGGAACACAAGGATATATGCAAATATTACCAGGAGAAATAATTATAACTTATACAAAAGATTATACTGCGGTTCCATATATTTTTGATGTAAAATGGGCAGATGATGAAATAACAGAAGCTCAATTAGAAGTTATTTGTGATGAATTGGCTGAAAAGGCATCTTTTGCAGAAAATTCTGATGAACAAGAAATTACAGAGGTTAAGCAATGGGTTATAAACGCCGTCAAAACAAAAGCTATTGAATGTAAAAAACAACTTAATATACGATCTCAAGAGCAAAGTCAAGATGATTCTTTTGTTGAAGAAATTGTTAGTTTAGCTGAACAAAAATTTAAAGCAAAAGAAAAAAATGAACAAGCTGGAAAGTTAGCAAGTGAGTATGAAGAACAATTGCCAATACAAACAAATCAACAATCTTTGGGGGATGATTAGTATGTATAATTTAGAATTTATTGAATCAATAAAAATAGTTGATGATAAAGAAAAAGAAAATCTTTTAAAAATTCAAGATGAAATAGAAAAAAGAGGTATTAACAAAGAAAATATTTTAGCATTGACTAAGAATTTATCAGACAATCAGAAAAATGCACTTAAACAATTATATAGAGAACAAATAGAAGAATTAAATTTTAGTACACAACAATATAAGAAAAAAATCCTTAAAATAAAATCGGATTTAGAAAAATTAAAAAAATTCAATTAGAAATTAAAGAGAGTAGAGGTTGTATCAAAGTCACCGATACTCTTTTTTTTTGTTTTTTTATTTTTTACTCTTGACATTTTTATAATAACTGTATATACTGTATATATACAAAGATAAAAGGAGAAAGTAAGCTGTGAATATCATAATAAGTAATTCAAGTAATATTCCTATTTATGAACAAATAAAAGAGCAAATTAAAAGTAAGATAATATCTAATGAATTAAAAGTAGGAGAAATGTTGCCTTCAATTAGAAGTTTAGCAAAGGATTTAAGAATAAGTGTTATAACCACAAAAAATGCTTATGAAGCGCTAGAGCAAGAAGGATATGTTGAAAGCATTGCAGCAAAAGGAACGTATGTAGCAAATAAGAATTTGGAAATTATCAGAGAAGAACAACTGCAGAAAGTAGAAAATCTAATAGATACAGCGGTTTCTATTGCAAAAATAAGTAAAATTTCAAAAGAAGAAGTACAAAGTATGTTAAATATTTTATATGAGGAGGAAAAATAGAATCATGGAAAATTTATTAGAAGTAAAAAATTTGTGCAAAAAATATATAGGATTCGAATTGAAAAATATCAATTTTAGCATACCAAAAGGGATGATAATTGGCTTGATAGGAGAAAATGGGGCAGGGAAAACTACAACAATAAAAGCTATGCTTAATATTATAAATAAAGATGAAGGCGAAGTGAAAATATTTGATTTGGATTTGCATCAAAATGAAAAACAAATAAAACAAGATATTGCAGTAGTTTTAGACGATAGTTTTCTTTCAGAGTATCTAAATCCTAAAAGCATAAATAAGATTATGAAAAATTTTTATACTAGTTGGGACGAAAAATTATATTTAAAATACTTAGAAAAATTTAATTTACCAAGCAACAAAATATCTAAGGAATTTTCTAATGGTATGAAAATGAAATTAAAAATAGCAACAGCCCTTTCACATAAGCCTAAATTACTGATTTTAGATGAGCCAACATCAGGGCTAGATCCAGTTGCAAGAAATGATATATTGGATATTTTTCAAGAATTTATCGAAGACGGAGAACACTCTATATTGCTTTCAAGTCATATAACCTCAGACTTAGAGCATATTGCTGATTATATAATTTTTATAAATAATGGAGAAATTATTTTTAAGAAATCAAAGGATGAACTGATAGAAAATTTTGGAATAGTAAGATGCGACGAAAAAGATTTTAAGAGTTTTAATAAAAATGACTATATTAAATATAAGAAAAATAAATATGAGTATGATGTTTTGGTAGAGAATAAAGCTGATTTTAAAAGAAAATATAACATTTCGGTAATTGATAAACCAACAATAGAAGATATTATGCTAATTTATATAAAGGGGGAAAAATAAAATGGCAGCTTTAAAAGGATTGATTATTAAGGATTTTCAAACAATAAAATCGTATAAAACAACAATATTGTTTATGATAGTATTATTTACAATAGGCGGATTTTTAAATGATGATATAATTACATTTATACCTGTCACAATGCCATTGTGTTTTGAAATGTTAGCAATGAGCGGATTTAGCTTCGACAACTTGTCAAATTCAGATACATACATACGAACATTACCTGTAGATAAAAAAGATATTGTAAAAGCAAGATATATCTATATTTTATTGTTTACACTGTTTGGATCACTATTTGGACTAATCTGCACAATATTGGTTCAGTTATTGAAAACAAAAAATATTGGTACTGAAATTTTAATAAGCGATTTATCAATTACGTCCGGAGCCTTCGTGGGAATAATGTTTGTACAAATTTTTCAGATTCCAATTATGTATAAATTTGGAGCAGAAAAAGGAAGAATTATACAATTAGTTATGATTATAGTATTAATGCTAGGAATATCCTTAGCAACTACTGCTATAATGAAGATTTGGGGAATTTCATTGGATAATTTAGCAGTAATGCTAAAAGATTATTTGATTGCAGTACTAGGGATTATGGTAATATTATTATATATATTGTCATTTGTCATTTCTCGTAGAATTTATGAGAGAAAAGAAATATAACACTTGGCATGTTAGTATAAATTTTTAGTAGGAATTGTGAAAGATATGATGTTTGTAAAAATAAAATCGCATTTAATATAAAGGATGAAAAGGAATTTTATCAAGCGATTATATACTATATATTTGGCATGACAGATAATTATGCAATAGTTATGTATAATAAAATAATAGGATTTTAGGTGAAATCATATTATTCAACTTTTTTAGATCAAGATATATTTAGATTAAAACCAGCTGCAACGGTGGTTTCAGCAAGAAGAGCAGGAAAAGAAAAAGGTGTTAAACCACCAAAAATGGAAAAATTACATTTACAAATTTTATTAGATAAATTTATTTATAAAAAATCATAAAATACGAGCAAAGGTTAATGTTCACTATGTTACTAAAGAAAAATTTGACATTGGAATTACAGA
>CANRBO010000010.1 GCA_947628885.1 uncultured Clostridia bacterium
GCATTTTAAAAATAACGAGCCTTCCTATTTTCAAGGAAAGCCCGTTATTTTTCATTTAAAAGTATTATCTAGTAACATAAAACTTTATTTTTTCCAAATTTAATCTTGTAATATGAGTAAATACATGATAAAATATATAGGACGAATCATAGAAAGGAATTAGATTTCAGATGATTGATATAAAATTAATTAGAGAAAATCCAGATTTAGTAAAAGAAAATATTAAGAAAAAGTTTCAAGATCACAAGTTATCTCTTGTTGATGAAGTTATTGAGCTTGACAAGAAAAACAGAGAAGCTACCCTAAAAGGAGATAATTTAAGAAGTAGTAGAAATTCTTTAAGTAGCCAAATTGGTGTGCTTATGAAAAATGGAGACAAAGAGCAGGCTGAGCAAATAAAAAAACAAGTTCAAGAAATTAACCAAGAACTTGAAGAAAATGAAAAGTTAGAAGAAAAATATAGTGAAGAAATTAAATCAAGGATGCTTAAAATCCCTAACATAATGGATCCTTCTGTTCCAATAGGAAAAGATGATTCAGAAAATGTGGAAGTTGAGAGATTTGGTGAGCCAGTAGTTCCACCTTACGAAGTTCCTTATCATGCTGACATAATTACTGCTCTTGGTGGTTTGGACAAGGAGTCTGCAGGTCGCACTAGTGGTGTTGGCTTTTATTACCTTCTTGGTAATGTTGCTAGACTTCATGAAGCAGTATTAGCTTATGCTAGAGATTATATGATTAATAATGGCTTTACTTATGCTATACCACCTTTTATGATACGTTCTGATGTTGTAACTGGTGTTATGTCTTTTGAAGAAATGGATGCCATGATGTACAAAATTGAAGGCGAAGATTTATTCTTAATTGGTACATCTGAACACTCAATGATTGGAAAATACAAAGATCAAATTATTAAAAAAGATTCTTTACCAATTAAAATGACTTCCTATTCTCCATGTTTTAGAAAAGAAATTGGTTCTCATGGTTTGGAAGAAAGAGGTTTATATCGTTTACATCAATTTGAAAAACAGGAAATGATTGTTATCTGTGAACCTGAAGATTCTATGGATTTCTATAATAAAATGTGGAAATTAACAGTTGATTTCTTTAGAAGTATGAACGTTCCTGTTAGACAACTTGAGTGTTGTTCAGGAGATTTGGCTGATTTGAAAGTAAAATCTTGCGACGTTGAAGCATGGTCTCCAAGACAACAAAAATATTATGAAGTTGGTTCTTGCTCAAATTTAAGTGATGCACAAGCTAGAAGACTTGGCATCAGAGCAAAAGGCGAAAAAGGTAATTATTATTTGCATACTTTAAACAATACTGTAATCGCCTCTCCAAGGGGGCTTATTGCTGTTATTGAAAATAATTACAATGAAGACGGAAGCGTAACTATTCCTGAAGTTTTAAGACCTTACATGGGCGGACTTGAAAAAATGGAACCAGTTAAGAATTAATTATTAAAACACGTTTCATAAATTTAACTAGTTATATTATTTTGAAACATAACATAAAAAATAAGGAAAGGTACAAAACAATGATAATCAAAGATCCAAAATTTGAAATATCTGCTGTATCTGAGAAACAGTATCCTAAAGGAGATTTACCTGAAATAGTGTTAGTAGGCAAATCTAATGTTGGTAAATCTTCTTTTATAAATACTATGCTTAATAGAAAAAGTTTAGCTAGAACGAGTAATACTCCGGGAAAAACAAGGCAAATAAATTTTTATAACATTGATAATAAATTTTATTTTGTTGATTTACCTGGTTATGGCTTTAGCAAAATTTCTAAGCAAGAGCAGATTAAGGTTGGCGGTTTTATTGAAGATTATTTAATAAAAAGTAAAAATATAAAATTAATTATATTTTTAATTGATATTAGGCATAATCCTACTGCTGATGACAAGCTAATGTATGATTTTATAATTAATCAAAATTTGCCTTGTATTATAATTGCTAATAAAGCTGATAAAATCGCTATTACTAAAGTTGATGCACAAGTAACTGCTTTAGCAAATAAGCTTAATCCGCTTCACGACTTAACTTTTTTACCATTTTCTTCTGAACGAAAAATATATACTGAAAGAGTATGGGATTCAATCGAATCAATCTTGTAAAACAAAGAAAGAAAATGCGTTTTATTTTTATTTACGCATTTTCTTTCTTTATTATTTTTTCTTTTTAAGCTATTCTTTCTTTGTCATTATTTTCTTTTTGACATCTTCTTTTTTATTCTTCCTTTTTAGTAATTGCTTTTAAAGCCTTTTCTCTTGGCATTAAAATCGTTTTTCCACAGCCAAGACATTGGAGTTTAAAATCCACTCCAATTCTTGTTAAAATCCATTGTTTGCTCCCACAAGGGTGCATTTTTTTTGTTCTTACCTTATCCCCTACATTAAAATCCATTTATATTATTATTCCCTTTCTAGGTAACAATTTATAGTTTTATGCTGTTTCCTAACTTAGCTCGAACGTAAGCTATTTAATCAAATTTAATCTTGATATAACTTCATCTTTACCTAATACGTTCATGATTTCATAAAGGTCAGGTGTATTTCTTCTTCCAGTTATCGCAACTCTAAGCACAGTACTTACATCTCCTACATGACCCGGCCATTTTTCAGGATTTTGTTTATATTCTTTTACTTCTCTAGCATATCCACATTTTTCAGCTGTGTCTTTTATTTTATTAAACCATGTTTCTTTATCATCATTTTCATTATATACTTTTAAATATTCTTCGATTACCTTTTTTGCGTCTTCGCCTTGGATTTTGTCAAAATCATATTCTTTTGGTGCCTCATACATATATATAATGTTTTCTTTAACTTCTGACCATTTAGAAATATCTTTTCTAGGCTTTTGATTGCCCCTTTCTATGCCAAATACCTTCAACGCATATTCCTTATTTTCTAATAT
This sequence comes from uncultured Clostridia bacterium, assembly GCA_947628885.1. Taxonomy (GTDB): domain Bacteria; phylum Bacillota; class Clostridia; order TANB77; family CAG-508; genus CAG-793. The sequence continues at coordinate 2,925 of CANRBO010000010.1, forward strand.
TTTTTCTAATTCTTGGTCATATTGTTTTGCCCACTCCATTGATTTATCATAGACTTCTTCAGCCGTCATTTTTGAAATTACAGTTTTTCCAATATCTAAAAGCTTGACCATATCAAATAAAGCTCCGCTTACGCTCATTTTATTTAGTTGAAAATCAAATTCATCAATTGATTTATCTGGATTTGCTCTTCTCCAATTTTCAAATGTAGAATTTGCTATATTTAGAAGATATTCTTTTACAGCTTGTGGTGGTATTCCTTCTTCTTTGTAATAAGAAACTGCTGCTTCAGGATCTTTTCTTTTACTTAACTTTCTCTTGTTTCCATTGTCATTTTTCATAATAGGCGAAATGTGAGCATATTTAGGTGCTCTAAATCCCATTTCTTGAAATAATTGCAAATGCAATGGCACTGAAGAAAGCCACTCATCACTTCTAATTACATGTGTTGTTCTCATTAGATGATCATCAACAGCATGTGCAAAATGATATGTAGGAAGCCCGTCTGCTTTTATTATTACTATATCTTGGTCATTTTCAGGGAATTCCACATTTCCTTTTATTATATCTTTATGTTTTATTTTTCTGTCCTCTCTACCTGGTGATTTAAATCTTACAATAAATTTTTCTCCATTTTTTATTTTTTCTGCCATTTCTTCTACTGTGAGATTTCTACATTTTGCCCATACTCCATAATATCCTGGTCTGATTTTGGCTGCTTCTTGCTTTTGCCTTATTTCTTCCACTTCTTCTGTTGTGCAGAAACATGGATATGCTTTGCCCAACTCTATCATATATTTTGCAAATGATTGATAAATTTCTTTTCTCAAAGATTGCTTGTATGGACCATATTCGCCTTTTTCGTCTGTATCTGATATCATACCTTCATCAGGATTCATATCAAAATCTTTTAAAGAATTGATTATGCCAGTTACACCATTTTCGATTTCTCTTTTTTGGTCTGTATCTTCAACTCTTAAGAAAAATACTCCACCTGTTTTTTGAGCTGCCATTTTTGCAACAAGAGCTTGGTATAGTCCACCTATATGTACAAATCCAGTTGGGCTTGGTGCAAATCTTGTAACAATTGCTCCTTCTTTTAATTCTCTTGGTTTGTATTTTTCTTCATAATACGAAATTGGTTTCGCATCAGGAAAAATTAAGTTTGCTAAATCTTTATAATCCATAACAAATTCTATTCCTTTCTAATTATATTTACACTTCCATAATACTATGTGTTATACCATAACAATTTTTTACAAAATCTGTATATATTGTACCTTTTATATTATAACTACTTATATAAGTATATCTTAATTTTCCACTTTTTGCAAGACTAGTTGTAAATTTAAGTTGCTTTTTATTTAATTTTCCACTTTACACTTATCCTTGAAAATATTTTGCTTTTCAATTCACCTGTTTTAAGAATATTTTTTATACATTTTGCTTCAAATCTTGACGTACTTATGTTTACAAATCAAATAATTTGTACTATAATAATATTATATTAATGAAGGAAATTCAGTTTGTAAGAAAAAATCTTTCAATTCTATGTATACCTTCAGAAAGGAAAAGTATTTTTATATGTATAAAATTTATGATGCGTTAACAATAGCTAAATGGATTATAAATAAAGTTCATCCAGAACCACTAAAACTACAAAAATTATTATACCTTGCTCAAGGTTATTCATATGCTTTTCATGACAGACCTTTATTTAATGAAGAATTAGAAGGCTGGGTACATGGTCCTGTTGTTAGAAATGTTTATATTATGTTTCGAAATTATCAATTTAACAATATAGATATTAGTTTCGAAGTTGAAGATTTAGATGCAGAAACTATAGATGTATTAAATTACGTAATTGATAATTTTTCAAAATATGATTCTAAATATTTAGAAGATTTAAGTCACAGGCAAGATCCATGGATATTATCAAGAAATGGTTTAGATCCTGACGAAAGAAGTGATAAGACAATCACTAAGGAAAGCATTTCAAATTATTTTATAAATGAGGTGTTTCAGCCAGAAATGGAGGACTGGGACTAATGATTGGAGAAATATGGACATATAGAGCTACTAAACCAAGTGATGATTTAGAAAAAGTTAGACCTGTATTAGTTAAATGACATTTAATATGTTATAAATCACAAATGCAATAATACCAAGCTTTAAAAAGCTTGGTATTATTGCATTTTATTACACTTCCATAATGATTGGTAGAATCATTGGGTTCCTTTTTGTTTTGTTGAATACAAAATCTCTAACTCTATCTTTTAGTGTAGATTTTATTATTGACCAATCTGTTACATGATTTGCTTCTAAATCCTTGATTTCATTTCTAATGAAACTTTTTACTTCTTCCATTAAGTTTTCAGATTCTCTAACATAGACAAATCCTCTTGAAATAACATCAGGTCCTGATACAATTTCTCCTGCTCTATCCATAGACATTACTATTACTATTAATCCGTCTTGTGATAAATGCTGTCTATCTCTTAAAACTACACTTCCTACATCTCCAACTCCAAGACCGTCAACCATTACTCTGCCTGAAGGTACAGTTCCACCAAGTTTTGCTTCGTTTTCATTAAGCTCTATTTCTCTACCATTATTTGAAATAAATATATTTTCTTTATCTATTCCCATTTCTATCGCGGTGTCTCTGTGTGCTATTAATTGTCTATATTCTCCATGAACTGGGATAAAATATTTTGGTTTTGTTAAAGCCATGATGAGTTTTTGTTCTTCTTGACAAGCGTGTCCTGAAACGTGGACATCAGCCAATGCACTATAAACGACTTCTGCTCCAATTTTAAGTAATTTGTCAATTACGTTAGATACTGCTTTTTCATTTCCTGGAATAGGATTTGCTGAAATAATTACTAAATCATTTCCTGTTAGAGTAACTTTTTTGTGCTCTCCATTTGCCATACGTGTAAGTGCTGACATAGTTTCACCTTGGCTACCTGTTGTAATTATTACAAGCTCTTCATCTTTATAATTCTTGATTAAATCAATATCTATAAATAAGTTGTCAGGTGCATCAATATAATTTAAGTCTCTTGCAGCATCTATCATGTTCATCATACTTCTGCCTGATACCGCAATCTTTCTTTTATATTTTACAGCTGCGTTTACAATTTGTTGAACTCTATGAACATTTGATGCAAATGTTGCAACAACTATTCTTTTTTTGCATCCTTCGAACAGATTATCGAAAACTGGACCTACAGATTTTTCAGACATTGTAAATCCTTTTCTTTCGGCATTTGTACTGTCTGATAGTAAAGCAAGTACTCCTTCTTTTCCAAGTTCAGCTAACCTTCCTAAATCCATCATCTGTCCGTCAATTGGTGTATAGTCAACTTTGAAGTCCCCTGTATGCACTACAGTTCCAACAGGTGTATGAATTGCGAACATTACAGCATCTGGGATACTGTGTGAACTTCTAATAAATTCCACTTGCATTTTTCCGACATTAACTGTTTCGCCTTGTTCTATAGTATTGATTTTTGCTATGTTCATTATACGTTGTTCTTCTAATTTATGCTCTATTAATTTAGTTGTAAGTCTTGTTGCATAAATTGGCATGTTAACTTGTTTTAACACATAAGGTATAGAGCCTATATGGTCTTCGTGACCGTGAGTAATGAATAATCCCTTTATTTTATCTTTATTTCTAATTAAATATGTTACGTCAGGAATTACTAAATCTACTCCTAACATATCATCTTCAGGGAATTCCAATCCACAGTCTACCAATATTATCTCATCTTCATATTCAAAAACTGTGATGTTTTTTCCTATTTCATCTAATCCACCTAATGCGATTATCTTTAGATTACTTTTCTTAAAATTAAAGTCTAATATTGACTTGTCTTGTTTTACTGATTTTCCGCTTCTATAGTTTCTCCTATAGCCGGTTTTTCTCGTGTCTCTCTTGTTTTGTTTTGTTTCCATTTTATCTTTTCTCTCCATTTCTTAATACGCCTAAATAGAGATAGTTTTTCGCATGAAAAAACTACCTTAATATTATTTACTTTTCTCTCTTCTCTTAAACATATTAAATAAAATCTCTTCTTTATCCTATTCGGATAATAACTATTATTAATTATAATACAAAAACTATTTAATGTCAAACTCTTTAGGTTTACATAACTCGTTATGTCCGATAGACTTAAAAAGTTGTGCTTAAACCTTCACGTCAATACAAATAATCTTATGCACTTAATATTTTCTTTAATTATATTCTCAACCTATATCTGATCTAGTATTTCTTGTCTTGATTTTGTTCCTATATATTTATAATCATTTCCTTTAAATTTCGGATTAAATTGGCAAATTGACCTATATTCACAATATCTGCAAGGAGTATTCTTTTCCTTCATATCATAGTAAGGTTTTAAATCTATTCTACCTTCCAAAATTTCTTTAGAGATTTGTTTTATTATCTTGTTCGTATATTTTTGCAGTCTTTCAAACTCATCTCTTGTAACTGTACTAGATTTAGAATAATTGATTTCTCCACTATTATTTAATGTAACAGGAATAACAGCAGATTTACCAGTTGTTAGATTTGAATCCATTGCTTTTATTACATTGACATCTGCCAACACTAATCCCTGCATTTTATAATTTTCTTTAATTAATTTTTCGATTTCTTCCTTAGTAAAATTTTTCGTGTTTCCTAATAATTTAGGCTCTAACAGAGTGAAATACAATGCTCCTGCTGGTTGTAATTCTTCATCTTTATTGCACATTGCATCCACATAAGTTATCAATTGCAACTGAAGCCCTGCAATTACTTTATTTAAGTTAATATCTTTGCTTGATGATTTGTAATCTATTATTCTAATAAATTTGCCGTCAGGCATTTTTGCAATATCTACCCTATCAATTTTTCCTTCTATCAATACCTTTCTACCGTCATCTAAATTGATTTCAATAGCAGGATTTTCTCCTTTTCCAAAACTTATTTCTGTTCCTAATACATCAAATTGACTTTCCTTCAAGCTTTCAACTATGTACTTCATTGATAAAAATAACACTTTTTTTAATCTTTGCACCAATACTCTATATTTAGCTGTAAGCATGAATTTACCGCCATTTTGCAACTCTTCATCAATAATTTGTTCTAATATATTTTTTATGTCTTCATCAGACAAATTTTTTATATCATTTGCTCTTTTAAAGAATTCATCAATTGTGTTATGCATAAATGTACCCGTGTCAACTGGCTTTATATCAAGCTTTTCTTTGTCTGACAAATTTAAACCATATTTCAAAAAATATGAAAAAGGGCACGCTCTGTATGTTTCCATTTTTGAAATGCTTGTCTTTAAATTTTCTCCATATAATTTTTTTACTTCTTCTTTATTTAGATTTTCCGGTACATTTGAGTATGAAAGACCTGAAATCGCTGTTTCTAATTTTTCAGGGAAATTTTTCTCATACCATTTATAAACTTCGTTCCAGTCATCATTTTCTAGGTTATTTAATAATTTTGAAAATGTAATTGTTTTTGTTAAAATTTCATCATCTTCTTGTGAGATTTCGGCTAATTTTGGGAATATTCTTTTTAATTTAGATATTATCAAAGATTTTCTTAATGCCTTCCCGTCAACATCACTTGAAGCATACGAAATAAACAGCTTTTCTTCAGCAGTTGAAAAAGCCTTGTATATATTGAAATTTTCTTCATATAGCTTTTCTTTACTTCCTTTTGCTAATTCAAAACCTTCTTGTTTTAATTCTTCCCTATCTTTGTCGTTGAAAAAACCTTCTGATGACATTACACTTGGAAATACACCGTCATTTACGCCAATTATGAAAACAGCCTTTACCTTATGAGTTCTGCTTCTATTAACATCTCCAACTGTTACTTTATCTTGAGTTTGCGGAATCTGTCCTAATTCCTTGGCTCCAAGACCTGTTTTCAATAGCCTTGAATAATGATCAAAAGTGATATTTTCATCTTCAAAAATATTTGCAATCTCTTCAAGCACTTCATATATTATTTCTAATGCTTCTAACTCTTCTTCTGTCAATTTTTCTTTGTTGATTTGCTCTTCTATAAAATTGTAAAGGTTTTCACTAATTTGTCTTGCTGTTTTTGTGCCTTTTAACTTTTCTTTTAATTCTAGTAAAGGATCTACAATTATTTTTTGCTCATTATTAAAATTGGTGCTCATCAAATTTGCTTCATTTGACTTAATTTCTGAGCCATTATTTTCTAACTTTGAACTTAAAAAATTTGTCTTTGACTTTTCGTAGTTCCAAGGTTCTTCATACCATTTTTTGCCTTTAATGCCCCACTTCAAGCAATAATTTTCCAAATCATAGACATTGTCTATATCTATAAAACCAGTTTTCAAATAATTAAATACCGCTTCATAAGACCAATTTTTTGTAAAAATTTCTAGTATTGATAGCACATATTTTATTAATAAATTTTGAGTAATATCTTTCTTAGTATCTATAAATACTGGGATTTCGTATTCTGCAAAAATAGCTTTGCACAAGCTTGAATACTCATCAATATTTTTGCATATTACAGCTATGTCCTTATATCTGTAATTTTCATCTCTGACAAGCTTTACAATATTTGTAGCAATGTGCTCTATTTCAGCATATTTGTTGTCTGCCAAATACAATTGTATATTATTAATTCCCTTGTCATACACATAATATGGCACAGCAAATAAATTCTCTTCCAAATGTTTCAATTCATCATTTTTAAATCTGTATTTTTGAGTCAATTTTATTTGAGAATCTTTGTCTATGTCGTTTATTTTGCTAAGAGATTGAACCGTTTGCTTATTATCGTAAAATATATCTATTTCAGGCGATTTGGTTATTCTTAGTTCATCTGTACAAACTGTAATGTAAAGTTCTTTTGCAATTTTATCTAACTTCTCTATGACCGAATATTCTTGCTTTGTAAAGCCTGAAAATTCATCAATATAAACAACAGCATTATCAAATAAATGGCTCTTTTCTATATTTTCAGCCAAGATAGTAAGTAAATCATTTTCATCTAAAAATACATTTTCTATTTTTGATTCCAAAGCTTTATACATAATTAGCATATCATTTAATTTTGCTTTTAGATACTCATTTTTAGTCAAATCTTTCTGTTTTTCTAACATTTCAATTGATACATTGTGTTTCTTAAATTCCGTAATTTGCGTAATAATTGTATCAACATTTTCTTGTGATTTTCCTAAAAATTTTAATTCCTTCTGATTTTTTTCTATTGCATCATAAATAATCTCAGCTTTACCCGATTTTCCTATATTATTAAGCTTATCAGTGATGCAAGCATTTATTACTCTATAAGCAATTCTCTCAAAAGAAAGCACTTCACAATTAAGTGTTGCTCCACTTTCTAGCTTATCTAATAATTTCTTTTCAGCAGTAAAAGAAAACTGCTCCGGAGTAATTATGTATATTTTTTGAGCAGTTTCATTTTTTATTTTTTCAAAAATATATTCACTTTTTCCAGTACCCGACACACCATAAATTATTTTCAAAATCGTTCTCCTTATTAAAATTTTGTACATTAATAACTTGTCCAATAATAATATAAAATATTTTTGTTGGCATCATAAACTCCATAATTACAGCTCTAAACTCTTCTCATCTAAAAGAAAATCATATATTCCGATAGTTGTAATTCCATAATCATCTCTTCTTGGCATAATATTATCTTTGACAACAATAATCTTTTTAAATGAGTCGTCAATATTTTTAAGTGAATTTTTTTCCTGTTTTTCTTTTTTCTCACTATTCATATCAAATGCTGATTGAATATAATATTTTTTACTTCCCTGTGTTGCAATAAAATCGACTTCATAATTTTTAAATAAAGTTTTTCCCTTCTTATCTGTTTCAAAAACTTCGACAATACCTACATCAACATTGTATCCACGGATTTTAAGCTCATTATATATAATATTTTCCATTATATGATTTTCTTCAGTTTGTCTAAAATTTAATCTTGCATTTCTTAAACCAATATCTTCAAAATAGAATTTATATGGAGAGTTTATATATTTTTTTCCTTTTATATTATATCTTTTGGCTTTGTTTATTAAAAATGAATCTTCAAAATATTCAATATAATTATTTATGGTTTTATCACTAATAACTTTATTTTTTTCACTTTTGTATGTCTTAGATAATTTTAGCGGATTGGTTAGTGAACCTATTGAAGATGATAAAATATCTAATAATTCATCTAATTCTTCTTTATTTCTTACCTTATGTCTTTCAATAATATCTGATACATATACTTTATCAAATAGCGATTGCAAATATGCAGACTTTTCTTGTGGTGTATTATATGATAGTACAAGTGGCATCCCACCATAAGTAAAATATTTATCCCATGCTTCTTCTTTTGTTCCTTCATATACTGAACAAAATTCTCTAAAACTTAATGGATATACATGTATTTCATCTCCACGTCCTCTAAATTCTGTTATTACATCAGAAGATAGAAATTTCGAATTACTTCCTGTTACATAAATATCAACATTATCAATATGCATCAAACTATTTAAAACTTCTTCAAATCTATCCAAATATTGAACTTCATCTAGCATAATATAATATAGGTTGTCATCTACTATTTTTCCTTTTATAAAATCTAACATATTATATGGATCTCTCAATTTTTCATTTGACAAATCGTCTAATGCTATGGAAATAATATGAGATTTTTTTATTCCATTTTTTATTAGATATTTTTGGAAAATATTAAATAACAAATATGACTTTCCCGACCTTCTTAGCCCAGTTATAACTTTAACCAGCCCATTGTTTTGCCTTGATATTAATTTATTCAAATAATCATCTCTTTTAATTTCCATATTTAATCTTATTCCCTCCTAAGTCACAAATCTAAGTTGGAAAAGAATTGTAATTATTTTTCAATCTTTTCTCCTTTGATTTCATTATATAAAATTATTACTATAAAGTCAATATTCTATTACGAATTTTCTTGGATTTCCAGCTTTTTTCGTAATAGAATATTGACTCATTTAATGCTTTTATATTTTTTATTAATGCTTAATTATCTATATATCTTCTAATTTTCTAATTATTATCAACTCTTATGCTTCTCTTTTCCAGTAAAATAGATACTGTTGAGCTATACCTTGCAATGCTCCAAATTTTTCATCAGCTATTCTTTGTATTTCTTTTTTGCTAACCTTATTTTCATCCGGATTATGTATATATAGCTCGTTCATGACTCTTCTAACCCATACATCAATTGGGAATACATCAAATCTTTTTAAATCAGAAAACAACAATATACAATCTGCTACTTTTGGACCTACTCCTGAAAGCTCTAAAAGTCTTTCTCTTGCTTCATTTGTTGGTACCTTATATAGCTCATCTAATTTTATTTTTCCTGTCACGATTGCGTTTGTGGTTTCGAAAACTCTTATATCTCTAAATCCTAATCCAAGCTTTCGCAAATCTTCTACACTAGCCTTTGACAATTCCTTTGCCGTTGGAAATGAATAATAATCTTTTCCATCAAACTCTATTTTTTGCCCATACGCTTTTGAGATTCTTTCTATTATTCCTTTTATTCTTGGAATATTATTATTAGCTGATATTATAAATGAAATAATCGTTTCCCACAAATCTTGATTTAAAATCCTTATCCCTTTTCCATAAGAAATACTATTTTTTAAATTGTTATCAACTACTTCTAATTTTTTTATTATATTTTTATAATCTCTTTTTAAATCAAAATAATTTTCTATAATTTCAAAATTATCGCAATTCCCATTAAATATGATTTTGTTGCCTTGCTTTTCCACATTTAATACATATTTGTGGAAAACTCCTGTGTAACTTTCGTTATTCTCAATATTCCACCTAAAGCATTGACCACACTCAAAGATGTCCTTTGGTTCAAAATTTTCTATTTCAATCTCGTATTTCATTTTCTTTTCCTTTAAGACTTTATTTTTTGGTTTTTTTGTTTTTTTATTTTTTTCTTTTATTATGTTGCTTTTTTTATTTTTTTCTTTTATTATGTTGCTTTTTATTTTTTTGTTTTTTTGTTTTTTATTTTTTTCTTTTATTATGTTGCTTTTTTATTTTTTGTTTTTTTACTTTTTTCTTTTTTTATTTTTCTTTTTTAGCTTTATCTTTTTGCTTTTATTTTTTTATTTTTTACATTTAACTTTTTGCATTGTGCATTTAATTTTTGTCTTTTTATTACTTCTTGTATTTATATATTTTCTTTTCTTAAAAAGTCTCAATTACTTCAATTTCAAATTTTCCTGGTTTCAAATTCTCATCTTGTTTTACGATTACATCTAATTCATACATTTCTTTTAACTTATCTATATTTTCCTTCTTATGTCCAACTACATTATTTACATCTTCAGAATTAATCCTTATTTCTACAGTCTTAACCTTCATGTTAATCTTTTTTATTTTTTCTGCAATGCTGTCATACCACATGCTTGATTCCACAAGTTGTCTGAAAGCAGGATGATATGGACCTGCAACAACTTCACTTTTTTCTTGCTTTGGATCGGTTATTTCTTCCGTATTTTGCAAACCTATGCGGATTACGTTTATCTTTTTTCTTCTAAACATATATGTAACGACCTTTGATCTCTCCACAGCTTGTTCCACAGTTAAAGGAATATATTGACCATTTTTATATTCTTGCTCTAGTTCTGTGCCTTTGATTACCAAAACTGGATAAATTCGAATCATTTTTGGTTTTAACTTAATTAAATCTTTTGCAGTATTGATTTCATCAATCTCAGTGCTTTCAGGCATCCCAATCATCATTTGATGACCAAGTGTGAAATGGTAACGCCTTATCAATTTTGAAGCTTTGATTACATCGTCAAATGTGTGGTTTCTCTTACTTTTTCTCAAAATATAGTCATTAGAAGATTGTACTCCAAGCTCAATTGTTTTTACATGGTATTTTTTTAGCATCTTTAAAATATCTTTATTTATGTAATCAGGTCTTGTCGAAACCCTTATACTGCCCACTTTTCCATTTGCAATAAATTCATTTGCCGCTTCCAATAATTCTTTTTGCACATCAACATCAATCCCTGTAAAGCTTCCACCGAAAAATGCAACTTCAACATATTTACTCTCATCTCTAAAATTTTTTAAATATTTTTTTATTATTTCTTTTACATCCTTCGGAGTTACATTAGTTTGTTCGCCACTTATCTTTTTTTGATTACAAAAAGTGCAATCATTGGGGCAACCTAGATTTGGCACAAATATTGGTATAATATATTCTTTTTTCATTTAAAATTATTCCTTTCTTGCATTTTTCAAAGGGCATATATAAATTTTTAGACTTTTCCTTTAAAATTTTCTAATGCTTTTTTTGCAGCTTGCATTTCTGCTTGCTTTTTACTTTTACCTATTCCTTGCGCTAATGCTTTTCCATTTAAAATTACTTCTGATTTAAAAGTTTTATCATGGTCAGGACCAGTTTCTTCAATAATTTTATATTCTAAATTAATATTTCCATTTTTTTGTAGTTCTTCTTGTAGAACAGTTTTATAATCCTTTTGTCCAACGTGTTTGCTAGCAATTTCTATAGCCACTTTTAAATTATCCAAAATAAATTTTTCAGCCTTATCCAACCCACCGTCAAAATAAATCGCAGCAATAATTGCCTCTATACTATCCGCCAAAATAGTTGGTTTGCAGCTTCCATTGCTTATGCTCTCACTGTGACCCACTTTAATATATTTAGAAATATTTAATCTCTTTGCTACCTCATATAAACTATTCTCACATACAACAGTTGCTCTTAATTTTGTAAGCTCTCCCTCACGAAGATATGGATAATTATTATATATATACTTGCTTGAAATAAATTCCAATATACTATCTCCTAGAAATTCAAGCTTTTCATTACTATTTGTTCGATATTCATTGGCATACGATGTATGTGTTAAAGCTTCTTCTAACAATTTTTTATTTTTAAATGTATAACCTAAATTATTTTCTAAATCCATAATTCATTTGTACAACTAATTGTACGTCCCCCTTTTCTAGGATAAATTATACTATATATTTGCAGCATTTTCAATATTTATTGTTTTAAAAAAAGAAGGTTTTTCATCCTTCTTTTCATTTGTGATATTTAATTTGTATAATTTACATAATTAGGCAACATGTTCTTTTATATAATCAACTACATCTCCTACTGTAGCTACTTTTTCTGCATCGCTATCAGGAATTTCTATATCAAATTCTTCTTCTAATGCCATTATTAATTCAACAATATCAAGTGAATCAGCACCTAAATCATCTATAAAAGACGCTTCTAATGTTATTGCAGATTCGCTAGCACCTAATTGTTCTACAATTATATTTTTTACCTTTTCAAAAATTTCTTCTGCACTCATTATACAGTCACCTCCCCTCAATTTTTTTACTTAAATTATTTATACTCATACAATAATACATTGAAATTTAATTGTCAAGTTTTTTGTAAAAAATATTTATTTAGTTTCTAATTCTTGGATAAATGCTTTAATTTCCTGCATTTTTTCCTTATTTACTTCTGATTCATATATCTCGGTCAATTGGTCAACTGCCTTATTTTTTACAAACTGCTCAGCCTGCTTAATGGTAAATTTAAATAATTTTTCATCACTACTTCCATGGGCTTTTACAACAGGCTTCTGCACTCCAAGAAATAATGCACCGCCATATTCTTTGTAATCAACTGTTTTGCTAAATCTTTTTATAGCTGGCAATGCTGGTATCGAACCCAACTTACTCCATATATTATGCAATAAACTTTCTTTTAATGAACGTTTAACAAATTTTCCTATACCTTCAACTGATTTTAAGAATACATTTCCTGTAAATCCGTCCGCTATAACCACATCAATATTGCCTAAAAAAGCATCTCTTCCTTCAATATTTCCTATAAAATTAATATTTAAATCTTTCGAATATTTTTTCAATAATTGATATGAATTTCTTACTAATTCATTGCCCTTTGTTTCTTCTGTTCCAATATTTAATAATCCTATTTTTGGACTTTCTATTCCTAAAGTATTGTGCATGTAAATACTTGACATTTGGGCAAATTGCAATAAATTCAAAGGCTTACAATTAGTATTTGCTCCACAATCCATTAGCACTAATTTTCCGTGGTATGCTGGCAAAATTCCTGCTAAAGCAGGTCTATCTATTCCTTTAATTCTACCGACTAAAAGCGTTGCACCAGTAAGAAGCGCGCCTGAATTTCCAGCAGAAATAAACACATCTCCTTTTCCTTCCTTTAGCAAATTAAAACCAACTACCATTGATGAATCCTTTTTCGTTTTAATCGCCTGAGTTGGGGTATCTTCCATTTCAATTGTTTCAGTACAATTGTATATAGAAAGCCTTGTTGAGATTTCTTCTAATGACTTACCATAAAATTCTTTAACCTTTTCGTTTATAATATTTTCTTGTCCAATTAAAACAACCTCTGATTCAATTTCTTTTATTGCATTAACCGCACCTTTAATTGTAGCATCAGGCGCGTTATCTCCACCCATTGCATCTAATAATATCTTCATAAAATATAGCCTTTCATTTTTTATATAAATATGTTTAAATTCTTTTCCATATTCTATCAAAGTCTATACATTTTTTCAATGGTTATGAGAATAAAATATTAAAAATTACTTTCAGTTTGCCATTTTAGAATTGGATAACCTTTCGCTCCCATTACAAAATTATCTCCTAACACGCTTAAAATATCAGGCATTTTGTCTTCACTGCTCTGTAATACAAATCCAGACTGGTCTCCGTCAAATGCACCCCATCTTGTATATTCAGAGTATTTCAAGCTTGAACAATTACTTGCAGTACACTTCTTACCTGAATTATCTGCTGATCCACGACCTACAATTAAACCAATATAAATATTTTCGCAATTTAGATTTTCAGTAAATATCTTGCAATTATTATGACAATTATCTATATTAAATCCAGTACCGATCTCCTACAATGCCTCCACAAAAAATATTTCCAGTCAATTCTGAAAGAGTAATATTACCTAAATTATAACAATGACTGATACTAAGATTGGAATTTCGCCCGCAATACCCTTTAATACCACTCACATAGTTTGCATTTCCTTTTATAGCAACAACTTCTCCCATATTATAACAATTATTCACCACAATTTCACTACCTTGACTACTAGAACAAATACCACCTACCCAATTAGTACTATTATCACCAACACCTGTTATTTTAGCCAAATTATAACAATTTTGTACAATAGCTGCTGAAGCAGCAATGCCACTAGTTGAATTTTTAGCTGTATTATTAGCCTTTGATGAGATTTCACCTGATACAAAGCAGTTATCTATTTTTCCATAACTTACACTTGCAATCCCTCCAACCATAATAGTATTAATTCCACTAGAAGTCAATTCTCCACTTATATTGCAATTTTCTATTCCTAATTTTTTAATTTCTCCATAATTATTTCCAAATAACCCTATTCTTAGATCTAATTTATTATCTTCTATATTTTCTCTGCATATATATAAATTTTTTATAACTTTTCCATTTCCGTCAAATGTTCCATTAAAGCTTTTACTCTGACGGTCATCTTGGTTGGTAGTTACTCCAATAGATTTAAATCCCTCTCCTGATGTCAACATCGTTTTTAACTCTCCATTGTATCCATATTTTTCAAAATCTGTTCTATATGGATCAATATATGATTTTGACGAATTAAAATCTAAACTTAATCCAAGTTTAACAGTTTGATCTTCATAATTATTTCCATTTGTTACATCCCACGCGAACGCTACCAAATCCTCTATACTATTTATTATTTTTTTGCCATTAATCTCTTCTAATTGACCCGGAGTAGCGTCAGTAACTTGCTCTACACCTGTAGTTCCACTAATGCTCTCGTCAATCATCTCGCTCATCTTATCTAATTCAGCTCTTTCATCTCTGCTCGCCGATTCAGTTTTTTCAACTGCTTTTTGAGCTTGCTTTATTAACCCATTATCTCCGAATAGCTAGATTAAGTGCCACTCCCGCTAAGATTAACATTATTATTATTGTTACAACTAGAGCAACTAAAGTTACACCTTGTTCATGTAACTTTCTCATTTTAACTTCATTTAATTCAACTTTGTTCATTTCGTTCTCCCTTTTTTCGTTTATTTTGATTTTGTTCCATTTTCTTTCATTTAGTTCACTTTCTACCATTTGTTTTTTTCTCTCCATTTTATCTTGTATCATTTGTTCCTCTCCTTTCAATTCTTGATTTTTCATCTGTTTTACTTTCATTTTGAGTTTTTCTCCTTTGATTTTTAATTATTATGTATTTTTATTAATAATTAATAATTAATAATTACTAATTATTTATTGATTAATCTTAAAAATATTATAGTTACAGCGTCCGCGCAGCGCTCAACCGGAGCCTTCAGGCGTAGGGCGCTTGAAGCAAATTTCATTTACTTGCCGTATGGCATTATGGAATTTGCGACAGCAAGGCGCAA
>CANRBO010000011.1 GCA_947628885.1 uncultured Clostridia bacterium
ATTAATTTTTTGTTGCAAAACTATTACAACAACTAACTTTCAGTATTTTTCTTTATTAAAACCATTATCCTGTAACGCTCGCTTTAAGTTTAAAAGTAAATTTCATTTTTGCTTATTGCTATAAAAAACATGAATATAGTTGTTTTTGAAATATGCCGCGCAGCGCTCAACCGGAGCGTTAGCGAAGGGCGAATGAAGCAAATTTCATACAAGCGCCAAATGGCATTATGTAAGCTTTATGAAGTAAATTAATTGCAAAGCCATGAAGGCATTACGAAATTTGCGACAGCAAGGCTTGAAAAAATAACTATATTCATGTTTTTATAATTAATAAAAATAATTTAATTGCTAAAGGTTGAAAAATATTAGTATATTTAGTAAAATATGTTTAAATAATATAACTATATTCATAGCAAAGAAATAAATTAGATAACTCGAATAAATTTCATTTATATATGTGCATGTAAGGAAAGTGAGAAGGGAATTAGACAAAATGAAAAAAAGATATATATTTTTAATTATACTTTTTGTAATAATTTTAATTTTTATAGGAATATTTATAATTATTGATATTCAAAAAGAAAAAAAAGAAGATGCCGTTGCAGTAACATTTAATGACGATTTGACAGTAGAATTTGATACAAATGTGAAGGTTTCAGAATTTATAAATGAACTACAGGGAGAGCTTATTGATGATTTTTATGTAAACACAGAATCTCTTGGAACACAAACAGTTACATTTCAATACAAAAGTATTAGAAACAAAAAGAAAACTAGAACATTTAAAATCAATGTAATAGATACAGTAAAACCATTAATTTACATGGGTAATACAGTTACTGTAACTAAAGATTATGATAAGGATTTGATAAATCTTATTTTTAGTGGCGATAATGCCGATCCAAAGCCTGAAAGACAGATAATTGGAGATTATGATGTAAATACAGTAGGAGATTATAAATTGACATTTAATATAAAAGATCAAAGTGGAAATGAACAAAGTCAGGATTTTACATTAAAGGTTGTAAATGCGAAAAATGGAACAGGTACTACGCCTGTGGCATCTAGTAAAATCGATTTTAATGAAGCAATTACAAGATATAAAAATGATAATACAAGAATTGGTATAGATGTATCTCAGTGGCAGGGAGATGTTGACTGGCAAAAAGTAAAGCAGGCAGGTGCTGAATTTGCAATAATTAGGATAGGATACCAAAAGGACTATGATGCAGAATATGTATTAGATCCATGCTTTGAGAAAAATATAAAAGGAGCTCAAGAGGCTGGATTAGATATTGGAATATATTTTTATTCGTATGCTAAAAGAGCTCAAGAGGCAGAAGAACAGGCAAATTGGGTTGCTGATAATCTAAAAGATTATAATATATCTT
The DNA here is from genome assembly GCA_947628885.1 of uncultured Clostridia bacterium. Lineage (GTDB taxonomy): Bacteria > Bacillota > Clostridia > TANB77 > CAG-508 > CAG-793. The sequence continues at coordinate 1,392 of CANRBO010000011.1, forward strand.
TGCCAATAGCATTTGATTGGGAAAGCTGGACATCTTTTGTAAAATGTGATATAAGTTTTCATGATATAAATAAATTGGCTAAAACTTTTGTAGATACACTTGAAAATAAAGGATATAAGGGTTCGGTTTATGGTAGCAAGAATTATTTACAAAAGGTTTGGTATGAAGATCGATTTGAAAATATATGGCTTGCACATTATACAAAAGAAACAGATTATGAAAATAAGTACTATATGTGGCAATTCTGCAATACAGGCAAAATAGACGGAATTAATGGGGATGTTGATATAGATGTGCTATATAAATAGAAATAATTAATATAAAAATATGGAGGTAATTATGTTATTAGCATTAGTAGGAGTTACTGGAGTTGGAAAATCTTTTTTCATTGAAAAGATTGTCAATAATCTTAATTTTGAAAAAGTGAATACTATTAGAACAAGAAAAGTCAGAAAAGGCGAAAATCCTAAATATTTTATGTCAGAAGAAGAGCTTGACAACTTGTATAAAGAAGGAAAAATTGCATATAAATTTAAAGTGTTTGGCGGAGAATATGGATATTTAAAGGATGAAATATTTTCTGATAATAACATGATTTTTGAAATGCATTATACAACAATTTATGATTGGAAAAAAATCAGACCTGATATAAAAACAATTTACATAATGCCAACAGATTTAGAAATGGCAAAGGAGCAAACTAAAAAAAGAGGATTAGATGAAGAAAAGGAAATTGAAAGATTGAAGGAAATTGATGAACATTATAATAGAATAACAACAGATGAGAATTTGAGAAATCAATTTGACTATATATTTTATAATAATTATGATGAAGAATCTGTTCAAAAACTTATTAATTTAGTATTGAAACTTATATCGTAATGCGGTATTATAATAGTTGTGATTAATGTAAAGGGGAAATGTAGATAGGAGGAATTAATGCTAGAGTTAAAAAATATAAGTAAAGTTTATGAAAGTCATAATTTTAAGCAAAATGCTTTACAGGATGTTAGCATAAATTTTAGAGAAAATGAGTTCGTTTCAATTCTTGGACCTTCAGGAAGTGGTAAAACTACACTTCTAAATATAATAGGTGGACTGGATAATTACACAACAGGTGATTTGATTATAAATGGAGTAAGTACAAAGAAATATAAAGATAGAGATTGGGACACATACAGAAACCACAGAGTTGGTTTTGTATTTCAAAATTATAATTTAATCCCACATCAAACAATACTTTCAAATGTTGAACTTGCTCTAACTCTTTCAGGAGTTTCAAAAAAAGAAAGAAAAAATAGAGCTAAAGAAGCGCTTGAAAATGTTGGCTTAGGGGAACATATCAACAAAAAGCCTAACCAATTGTCAGGTGGACAAATGCAAAGGGTTGCTATTGCAAGAGCTTTAGTAAACAATCCAGATATACTATTGGCAGATGAACCAACAGGTGCTTTGGATACAAAAACGAGCAAGCAAATCATGAATTTGCTTAAAGGTGTTGCTCATGACAGATTAGTTATTATGGTTACTCATAATAGTGAACTTGCAAATGAATATTCTACTAGAATTATAGAACTTAGAGACGGCATGATATTAGGCGATACAGCTCCTTTTAATGGGGATGTGGATGAGAATAATACTACAAATGATACGAACAAGAAAAAGAAATATAAAACTAGTATGTCATTTTTTACAGCATTGGCGCTAAGTTTAACTAATTTAATGACAAAAAAAGGTAGAACTATTTTAACATCTTTTGCAGGCTCAATTGGAATAATAGGAATTGCTTTAATCTTGTCTTTATCTAATGGAGTGCAGGAATATATAAATAGAATTCAGGAAGAAACGCTAACATCATATCCACTAACAATTGAAACTTCTTCCATAGACCTAGGTTCTGCTATTACTGAGAGTGAGCTTAATAGGCAAAATAAAGAAAATAGAGAGCCTAATAAGGTATATTCTAATAACACAATTGGAGATACAATGACTCTTATGAGCAGCAGAGTTCAAACAAACAATCTAAAGTTATTCAAAGAATATATTGAAAATGAAAATAATGGTATAAAAGATTACACAACAGCAATAAGCTATGATTATGATTTACATTTACAATTATTTAAAAGTGATGTAAGCAATGGAGTGGTTCAAGTAAATCCAAACACTGTACTAGAAAGCATGGGCATGACATTAAATGAGATGCAATCATACTTTGTGATGAGTGATGTGTGGACCAAAATGTTTGATAATGAAGAACTTAACAATCAAATGTATGAGGTTGTGAGTGGTAGGATGCCTGAAAAATATAATGAAGTTGTAGTTCTTGTTGATGAAGATAATCAAATAAGCGATTTTGTATTGTATGCTTTGGGTATAAAAGATCAAAAAGAACTTGAAGAAATGTACAATAAAATAACTAATGGCGAAAAAGTTGAAACTGAAGAAACAAGCTATAGTTATGATGAAATATTGAATTTATCATATAAATTATTGCTAAATACTGATTATTATGAAAAAGTAAATAATATTTGGGTTGATAAAAGAGAAGATGAAGAATTTTTAAAACAAAAAATAGAAAATGCAGAAGAGATAAAAGTAGTTGGTATAATCAAACCAAATGAAAACGCAACAGTTTCAACAGCATCAATGGGTGGAATACTTTACAATAAAGAATTAGAAGAATATGTTATAAATAAAATTAATAATTCAGAAATTGTAAAAGCACAAAAAGAAAATACAGAGATAAATGCAATCACAGGACTTGAATTTAACAATGAAGAATTTGATATGAAAAATTTGAGTCAAGAGCAAATGATGTATTTTCAATCACTTCCAGCAGAAGAGCTAGCAAATCTAATCTCGCAATACAAAGAGCAATCAGAAGCAACATATGAATCTGTATTAAAAGATTTAGGCTCAATTGATTTAGAAGAACCTTCGTCAATATATTTGTATGCTAAGGATTTCGAATCAAAAGAAGAAATAAAAAATATAATATCAGATTACAATGAAAAACAGAAAAATGACGGAAACGAAGGTAATGTAATTAACTATAATGATTTAGTCGGTATGCTAATGAGTTCAGTAACAAATATTGTAGATATGATAAGTTATGTATTAATCGGATTTGTATCAATTTCGCTTATTGTATCAAGCATTATGATAGGAATTATAACATACATTTCTGTACTAGAAAGAACCAAGGAAATAGGAATATTAAGAGCAATAGGTGCATCTAAGAAAGATATATCAAGAGTATTTAATGCAGAAACATTAATAGTAGGCTTGTTTGCAGGAATTATTGGAATAGCAGTAACAATCTTATTAAATATACCAATCAACTTAATTATTGCAAATGTAGCAGGAGTAAACAATCTAAGCCATTTGCCATTTGTAGGAGGAGCAATATTAATTGGAATAAGCATATTCTTAACAATAATTGCAGGTTTAATCCCAGCAAAAATGGCAAGTAAGCAAGACCCAGTAAAGAGTCTAAGAACAGAGTAAGAAATGTAAATGTCTAGAAATCAATAATAACAAAATAATAAAAAACTCCATATAATAAAAATGAAAGGAGTTTTTTATTATGAAAAAAATACTAAGTAATAAAAGCTTTCTAATACTTGTATTTTCAATAATATTTAGTTTTTGCACTACGATTATGGAATTGTATAATACAAGTTATGCACTTAGTCCGGAATCATCATTATCATATAAAGGAATAGATGTAAGCGATTGGCAAGGGTATATTGATTACAATAGAGTAAAAAATGCAGGAATTGAAGTAGTATACATAAAATCAAGTCAAGGTAGCAATTGGAAAGATCCATATTTTGAAATAAATTATCAAAATGCCAAAGCAAATGGATTAAAAGTAGGATTTTATCATTTCCTAACTGCAGTAAACACTCGCCAAGCTGAACAAGAAGCTACTTTTTTTGCATCAGTAATTTCAGGAAAACAAGCTGATTGCAAGTTAGCAATGGATTATGAAACCTTTCAGGGAGTTGATATAGAAACAATAAATCAAATCTCACAAGTATTTTTAGAAACAGTACAAAGATTAACTGGAAAACAGGTTATAATATATAGTGATTTGTATAATGCAAGCAATGTATTTGGAGAAAATTTATCAAGCAATTACTCGCTATGGCTTGCATATTATGGAGATATTGACAGATTAGAAAACATTAATTCAAATTGGGATAATTATATAGGAGTCCAATATAGTGACGAAGGCAGAATAAATGGAATATCAGGAAGAGTGGATATGGATTTATTTACACAAGATATTTTCATAGACAATGTAGAAGATATACCATTTACAAATAACCCTAATCAAGAAGAATTTTCATCATCAACTATAGACTATACAGTAAAAAAGGGCGACACGTTGTATAGAATAGCTTTGCAATATGGAACTAGTATAAATGAATTAGTCAGCATAAATAATATACGAAATCCAAATTTAATATTCCCAGGAGAAGTGCTTAGGATTCCAACAAATTCAACAGTAGAAGGAAATGAAACTAGAGCAACAGGAAAAATAATTTACACAGTAAAAAGGGGAGATACATTGTCAGGAATAGCACAATTTTATGGAGTAACAGTTGGGCAAATAGTAAGTTTAAATAATATACAAAATCCAAATTTGATATTTCCTGGAGAAAAATTAAGAATAACATCAAACTTAATGCCAAATTCAAGTCAGAATCAAATAATAAATAACCCAACAACGCAGATAATATATATTGTTAGAAGGGGAGATACTTTATCTGCAATTGCACTAATGTATGGAACGACAGTACAAAGGTTAGTACAACTTAATAACATAATGAATCCTAATATAATTTATCCAGGACAAAGATTGAGAATTTAAGTGAAAATTTATTTAGTAAATTATAATACGAAATTACAAACTTAAAATTATGAATATGATTATTTTGAAATAAATTATAAATATAAAACCAATGAATAAATAAATTATAAAGGAAAAACTAATGAATATAGTTATTTTTGAATACGCCGCGCAGCGCCCAACCGGAGCGTTAGCGCAGGGCGAATGAAGCAAATTACATACAAGCGCCGAATGGCACATTATATATATTTCATAAAGTACATTAATTGCACAGCCATGAAGGCATAATGGAATTTGCGACAGCAAGGCTTGAAAAAATAACTATATTCATTAGTTTTTATATATTAATAAATATAGTTATTCATAATGTCATCAAATAAAAATTAAACGCATTTTCATAGTTTTAATAATTTTCATATATTATTGTCTAAAATTCTCAAATTTGTGGTATACTATAATTAAATTAGATAGAGAGGATTAATCGTGTATGAATACAAATAGAAAAATAGTCATTGTTGGTGCTGGTTTTGTGGGTACAAGTTTTGCGTATTCGTTATTAAATCAAGGTACTGTTGATGAAGTAGTTCTAGTTGACATAAACAAAGAAAAGGCAAAAGGCGAAGAAATGGATCTTTCAGACGGATTGCCTTATGCCCCACACAAAATGAACATAAAAGCTGGAGATTACAGGGATTGCAGTGATGCTTATATTGTTGTGATTACTGCTGGGTTAGCACAAAAAGAAGGTCAATCAAGATTAGAGCTTGCGGAAGAAAATACAAAAATCGTCAAAGAAATAACTGAAAATGTAGTGAATAATGGATTTAAAGGTATATTTATTATTGCAACAAATCCAGTAGATTTAATGTCTTATGTTGTTTCAAAAGTTTCAGGTTTCCCAACTTCAAGAGTTATTGGGTCAGGTACAGTTTTAGATACTGCAAGACTAAGATATTTAATAGCGGAATATTTAGAAGTTTCAAGTAAAAATGTTCATGCTTATATTTTAGGAGAGCATGGAGATTCATCATTGGTTCCATGGGAACATTGTTACGTGGGTTGCAAGAAAATGATAGAAATAATGGAAGACAATAATTATCCAATGGAAGATTTAGAAAAAATTCATGACAATGTGTGGAACGCTGCTTATGAGATTATAGAAAAGAAAAAAGCCACATATTACGGCATTGGTATGGCACTAAATAGAATTATAAAAGCTATTTTTGATGATGAAAAAGCTATTTTGACTATTTCTACTTATCAAAATGGAGAATATGGTCAAGAAGGAATATATATTGGAGTTCCGACTATAATTGATAGAGACGGTGTGAAAGATATTTTAAGATTAAAATTAAATGAAACTGACCAAGAAAAATTTAATCATAGTTGTGAAATAATGAAGAAAAATATAAAGAATTCAATAGATTTATTATTATAAATTTATACTGACTTATCGGTCTAAGCAAAAAAATTAAATTTGTGATATACTTCTTATATAACCAAAAGGATTATATTAATTTGCGATAAGCCTTAATAGAGTGAAAAAGAGAAAGGGATGAAATATTAAAATGGGTGAAAAAATAAAAAACTCATCTAAGTTTTTGAAGAGAATAAAAGTCAAAGACTTAAGAAGAGTATTTGAAGCAGAAGAATTTAAAAGCGTTAAAGACATAATCTACAATTCTGCAAAAGTTTTCAAAGATCAAATAGCATTTGTAATAAAACATAAAGAAAATGACGGCGTAAAATACGAAAACGTTACATATAAAAGGCTTTTAGAAGATATTAATAAACTGGGAACTGCATTTTACTCAATGAAGTTATTAGGAAAGAGAATAGCTATAATCGGAAAAAATAGGTATGAGTGGGTTCTAGCTCATTTAGCAAATTTATTAGGGGGAATTATATCCGTTCCACTTGATAAAGATTTGCAATATGAAGAATTAGAGAATTCATTGATTAGAAGTAAAGCAGATTGTATAGTATTTGATGAAAAACTAACAGAAAATGTTGATAAGATAAAAGAAGAAGGAAGAACAAATTTAACAGATTATATATGCATGAGTCCTATAAAAGGATATTGTTCAATAGGCGAACTGGTTGACAAAGGTCAAAAGCTATTGGATAGTGGCAAAAAGGATTACATAAATTATCAAGTAGATGAAAATGCAATGAGCATATTATTATTCACATCAGGAACTACAGCAAAGTCAAAAGCAGTAATGCTTTCACAAAGAAATATCGCATCAAATATCTATGCAATGAGAGTTGCAGAAGATATTAGACCAACTGACACAAATATAGCATTTCTTCCATTTCATCATATATTTGGGTCAACATGTATGGTAATGATGCTTGCATCAGGAGTAAAAACTGTATTTCCTGACGGATTAAGATATATTAAACAAAATCTAAATGAATATAAAGTGACTCTATTTGTAGGAGTTCCAGTTTTAGTTGAAGCAATCTACAAAACAATAATGAAAGAAATAGAAAAACAAGGTAAAACAAAATTAATAAAAGTAGCAACTGTAATTAGTAACATATTATTAAAATTACATATTGATATTAGAAGAGTGTTGTTCAAGCAAGTTATTGATGCTTTAGGTGGAGAACTTAGATTCGTAATATCAGGTGGAGCACCTGCGGATGCTAAGATAGCAAAGGGATTCAATGACCTTGGAATAAAAACTGTACAAGGATATGGATTAAGTGAAACAGCGCCTGTTATTGCTGCTGAAAATGACAAGATAATGAAACCAGGATCTGTTGGTGTGCCAATGATAAACGACGAAGTTAAGATTGTAAATAAAGATGAAAAAGGAATCGGAGAAATTACTGTAAAAGGACCAAATGTTATGCTGGGATATTATGAAATGCCTGAATTAACAAAAGAAGTCCTAAAAGACGGTTGGTTTTATACCGGAGACCTAGGATATTTGGATAAAAAAGGTGTGCTATACATAACAGGAAGAAACAAAAATTTGATAGTTTTGAAAAATGGTAAAAAAGTATTTCCTGAAGAATTAGAGACACTTGTAAATAGAATTGATTTAGTAGAAGAATCAATGGTATTTGGTATGCCTGATGCAGATGATGAAAATGATATTATGCTTTCTGTAAAGGTATTTTACAATAAAGAAGTTGCATTAGAAAAATATGCAGAAAAATCGGAAGAAGAATTGTACAAAATTATATGGGAAAAAATAAAAGAATTAAATAAAACTTTCCCAAGATATAAGCATATTCAGAAGTTAATTTTGTCAAGTGAAGAATTGATAAAAACTACTACTAAGAAGGTTAAGAGACAGGAAGAAATGAAGAAGATTCTTGCTGGCGCAAGTATATAAATTGAAAGGAAGTTGTTAAAATGCTAAAATTTACAAAAATGCATGGATTAGGAAATGACTATGTATATGTTGATGCAATACATCAAGAAGTGGATGAACCAATGGCTTTAGCAAAGTTTGTAAGTAATAGAAATTTTGGTGTAGGGTCAGACGGATTGATTTTAATATGTAAAAGTGAAATAGCTGATTTTAAAATGAGGATGTTTAATAGTGACGGAAGCGAAGCCGAAATGTGTGGAAACGGCATCAGATGTGTTGGAAAATTCGTATATGACAAAGGTTTAACTAACAAAACAGAAGTAGCAATTGAGACACTAGCAGGAATCAAATATTTAAAATTAAATATAAAAGACAATAAAGTTGAAACAGCAAGAGTGGACATGGGAGAGCCAATATTTGCACCAAATGAGATACCAGTTGTATCAGAAGATAATCCAGTAAAGAATTTGTACATAAGTGCAGAAGGTAAGGAATTTTTGATGACAGCCGTATCAATGGGAAATCCACATGCAATCACGATTGTAGATGACGTAAAAGGATTTGATGTAGCAAAATACGGAAAAGTAATAGAAATAGATAAAGCATTTCCAAAACGCGTAAATGTTGAATTTGCTCAGATTGTAGACAAAAGCAGAATAAAAATGCGTGTGTGGGAAAGAGGAGCAGGAGAAACTTTAGCCTGTGGCACCGGAGCTTGTGCAACAGCTGTTGCCTGTGCAATTAATGGTTATACAAATAGAAATGTATCAGTAGAACTACTAGGTGGAGAATTACAAATTGACTGGAGCGAAGAAGATAATCATGTATATATGACCGGTCCGGCTGTGACGGTATTTGAAGGAGAACTATACAATTAATTATAAAGGGGAAAAATATGTCTGAACTAAAGAAAAAAGAAAACATTGTAACATATTTAATAATATTTATAGTCAGTATTATTTTGTGTTTTAATTTTATAAAATTTCATATTGTACCTGATACATATAATGTAATGGTTCAGGAGGGGTATAATAGTTTAACTTTCCTTAAAGACGGAAGATTGATAACAAGTTTATATTTATATATAGGAAATATTTTACATATACCAGTTCCAGTGCTAGCAGTAGTTATGGGAATAGTAAGTTTGATTTGTCAAACTTGTGCAGTGTACATTATATATAAAGTGATATCAAATGAAAAAGATAATAAAATGACTAAATTATTAATGTTCATGGGCTCATACATAATAATATTTAATCCATTATCAATAGAACATTTGGCGTATGTAGAAAGTGGAATTATATGTTTAGGCAAATTATTATGTGTAATAGCAGCAAAAAAACTTATAATATCAGATAAAAAATTAATTACAATTATTGCTTTAGGAATTGCGTCGATATGCTATCAAGGAATATTAAATGTTTTCATAACTATCTCAATATTATTTATGGCATTACAGCATGAAAAAAATTTAAAAGATAAGATAAAACAATTATTATGGATAGGTATAGCATGTTTAATATCACTTTTTATAATAATTGCAACGATAAAATTAGCAAATTACAGCTTGGGAACTCAAGATACGCGAATTGGTAAGCTAAATTTCAGTATAGATACATGGTATACATTAAGGAATATTGTAAATCAAATATTAATATTTAATTGGAATTTATATCCAAAAGGCTTAATAATGATTTGTATTTTAGTCACGCTTATAATATTAATTTTGAAACAAAACTTTAAATATTTAATTAAATATGTATGTATAATTTTAACAACTATTTTAGCATGTGTTTTGCCAATTATTTTGCAAAGTGAAATATCTATTGCAGCAAGAATTGTCTCATCTATTGGCTCTCTTATAGGAATATCAATAATTATGTTATCGGGGGGGGTACGGAACCAATAATACAACACAAATTTTTGTAATAGCACTATCTTGTATAATTTTCGCAATTAATTCTTATATATACATATATAATGGAATAATGTTGAATAAATCTAATAAATTAGAAAAACAATATTTAAAAAATATAACTGATGAAATTATAAGATACGAAAAAGAAACTGGAAAAAATATAAATAATATAGCAATATATTATGATAAAAAGAAGGATAAAACATTTTGTGATTTTAAGAATAATACATTTACTATAAAATCACTTTATACAAGTTATGCAAAATATGATGCTATAATTTATTATCTAAATAAAAAATTAAATATAGTAAACAAAGAAAGAAAATATGAACAATATTTTAAACAAAATAACTGGAACCAATTTTCTAAAAAACAGTTGATTTTTGAAGAAGATACGTTGCATCTATGTGTGTATTAGTTTAAATATTAATTAGAAAAAAGTTAAATGTAAATAGGTTAAGGTCAAGTGAAAAAGTAAATGCAATTCTGTAAAGTGTAAATAAGTTAAATAAAAGCCTATAATAGGCATCATTGACAAATCTTAAAAAATAATGTAATATATAAGTATATACTTTTAATTTTAGGAGGTTAGACATCATGCAGATTATTAAAGAAGAACGGTGTATAGAAATGGGGAAGTATATGTTAGATCATAATGCTACCATAGCTCAGGTATCCAAGTATTTTAGGGTACCAACTAGTACTGTGTATGACAATGTCACGAGACATTTGTATCTGATTGATACAATACTTGCAAGGAAAGTTGAGGAAGTACTGGCTTTCAATAAGCAACAAAGAGCAAAAAGAGGAGGAAATGCTTTTGCAAAGAAAGTGCAAGAGCAAAAACAATAAAAATCTCCTTTAAGCCGGTGGAAATTCTCGCCGGCTTAAATCATAATAAGCATTAAATTCATGATAAATTAATTTTTAATAAAAAAATAAGGAAAGGAAAAAGTAATATGGAAGAAAATAATATGTGGAAAGAAAATTTTGAAAAATTGAACAGTAGTGATCAGATGAGAATCTTGCAAGGCTCTTTTGATCTAGTTTCTCAAAAAATAAATAACGAAATAAATGCTGGAGTAAGAACTGGCAATTTAGAATTAATAGATATTGCATATAATAAAATGTCCAATGGAAAAATTGTATTTGATGCCACAATTATAGATAAAACAACTGGTTTAGAGAGTCATGAATTTTATGATGATGAACTTGATAAAATTGATTTAGACAAAGATAAGATAAATTCGCTAAAAATAATTGGCATGGATACTTTAGAATTAGAAAAAGACATTGAAGAAATAGAAGGATTAAAAGACAATCCTGAAAACATTTCTTTGGCTAATTTAAAAGAATTAGATAGACAAGTTAATGAAACTGCATCATCTCTTGGACTTTCAAAGGAACAAATCACATATTCTGCAACAGTAGATAGTAATGCAGAATTAAAAATAAAAGCAGATAGCTTGGGTGGTTCACAATACGATAGAATTAATGCTGATGAAAAAGTAAGTACACATTATAACATTGGCGAAATAATTGGCGGAGATTATAAAGCTTTCCAAATAATAAAAACATCTGAAAATACTTATAGATTAATGGGAATAGATGAAAATGGATTTGTTGAAGAAATTAATGATGATAGAGTTGAATTTTTACACGGTGTAAATGCAGTAAGCTTAATGCAGGAAAATGGCGAAACAGTTGATGCTCCCGTATTGTGTGCTTTTAGAATTAAATCAGCAAGCGACATAGATAGGGAGCAGGTTATAGGTTTATGTGATAATGGAAGTACTGATAAAGCAACATTTTATGGTAGAGGTGCAATATCAACTGAGCAAATGATAGCTATTTCAGTGCCAAATAGGACTTATTCAGAAGACAGAGTAAATCAAAAACAAATAATGGATACATTGGAAACTCCTTCTGAAGAAAATATGGATGTTATAAGAAAAGTAGCAGAGCAGTATGAAATAGATCCAAATGATTTACTAAATGAAGTGCGTAAGGAGTTTCCTGATTTTGAAAATGCTTCAAAAGAAGACATAGAAAGATGTGCAAAAGATATTGCAGAATATATGGCAAGGGAACAAGATCATTTGCATCCAGAAAGAACAATCGGACCTGAAAATCCTAATGTTTAATCTGTGATATTTTCAAGTTCCTTGATTTTATCACGAATCTCTGCAGCTTTTTCAAACTCCAAGTTTTGTGCATGATTTATCATTTCATCTGTTAAACGATTAATTGCATCTTCCAAAGATTCATCCTTATTGATTATGGTTGTATCAATGTCATCAACCTGATAGGTTGCCTTGATAGTTTCTCTAATCTCTTTTTGGATAGTCTTTGGAGTGATGTGATTTTTTATGTTATATTCTTCTTGAATTTTTCTTCTTCTATTAGTTTCGGATATTGCTTTATCCATTGAATCTGTAAGCTCATCAGCATACATTATTACTTTTCCGTCAGTATTTCTAGCAGCACGTCCAATAGTTTGAACTAAAGATCTTTCTGAACGCAAAAATCCTTCTTTATCAGCATCAAGTATGGCAACTAAAGACACTTCAGGAATATCTAATCCTTCTCTTAACAAGTTAATTCCAACTAAAACATCAAATTTACCCATACGCAAATCTCTGATGATTTCCATCCTTTCCAAAGCCTTTATATCAGAGTGCATATATCTTACTTTTATATCTAATCCAGCTAAATATTTTGTCAAATCTTCAGCCATTTTTTTAGTTAAAGTAGTAACCAAAATTCTTTCATTTTTCTTAGTTCTTTCTGCGATCTCTGCAATCAAATCATCAATCTGATTTTCTACAGGTTTAACTTCAATTTTAGGATCTAATAATCCAGTAGGTCTGATAATTTGCTCTACAATTCTATCTTTTGAGTGCTCTCTCTCATACTCGGCAGGAGTAGCACTTACAAAAACAGCTTGATTAATCCTTTGCTCAAATTCTTCAAACTTCAGAGGCCTGTTATCAAAGGCAGAAGGAAGCCTAAAACCATATTCAACTAATGTTTCTTTTCTAGCTCTATCGCCATTGTACATTGCTCGAACTTGGGGAATAGTGGCATGTGATTCATCTACCAGCAATAGGAAATCTTTAGGAAAATAGTCAAAAAGTGTAAAAGGACTGCTTCCAGGTTCTCTGCCACTTATGTGTCTTGAATAATTTTCAATACCTTGGCAAAAGCCAGTTTCCTTCATCATTTCCAAGTCAAAATTTGTTCTTTCTTCTATTCGTTGAGCTTCAAGCAATTTGCCTTTATCTTTAAAATATTTAATTCTTTCATCTAATTCTTGCTGTATGGTTTGTATAGCTCTTTGCATTTTATCATCAGTTGTAACATAGTGAGAATTAGGGAAGATCATAACATGATTTCTAGCTCCTTCTACTTTACCAGTCAAAGGATTAATAGTTTCTAATTTTTCAATTTCGTCTCCCCAAAAACTAATTCTAATAGCTGTTTCACTTTCATCAGAAGGATAGACTTCAACAACATCTCCTTTTGCTCTAAAAGTGCCTCTCTTGAAGTCAAGCTCATTTCGTGTATATTGAAGACTAATTAATTTCCTCAAAAGCTCATTTCTTTCTTTTGGCATGTTAGGTCTTAAAGAGATAATCATGTTCTCATAATCAATAGGGTCGCCCAATCCGTAAATACACGAAACAGAAGCAACTATGATAACATCTCTAGTCTCAAATAGGGAAGCAGTTGCTGAATGCCTTAATTTATCAATTTCATCATTAATAGAAGCATCTTTTTCTATGTATGTGTCTGAAGAAGGCACATAAGCCTCCGGCTGATAATAATCATAATATGAAACAAAATATTCCACATTATTTTCAGGGAAAAATTCCTTGAACTCGCTATATAATTGACCTGCTAATGTCTTGTTATGTGCTAAAACAAGTGTTGGTTTTTGTACTTTTTCAATTATATTTGCCATTGTAAATGTTTTTCCGCGAACCTGTAACTCCAAGAAGAGTTTGGAATTTCTTTCCTTCTTTTATTCCATTACTTAAATATTCAATTGCCTGTGGCTGGTCACCAGTTGGCTTATAATTTGATACTAATTTAAACATTTTATTCCTCTTTATTAATCATTTAAAAAATTCATTACTAAATCTATAATTACTTCTTTTTCTTTTGGATTTGATTCTGCAATTAATAAAGTTAATGCTGCTAAAGTATTATTATCAATTACTTGTTTTCCATTTTTATATAAAATATCATAATAGTTTAAGAAATATATGAATAATGTTGCTGCTATTCTTTTATTTCCATCAATGAAAACATGGTTTTTAACTACCAAATATAAAAAGTTTGATGCCTTTTCTTCAATACTATTGTAGATTTCTTTTCCGTCAAAACTTTGATATATATTATTAATAATTGATTCTAAGCCATTATCTCTTTCAATTCCAAATATATTGCTTTTTTCTCCAAATTTTAACTTATGAATAATATCTAAGCAGTCTTGATATTGAATTATTCTACTATCTGTTGTTCCTTTTATTTTCTTTAAAGTTTTATGATCATAATCATCTAGCAAATCTAATGCTTTTGAATAATTACCTATTACTTTTAAAATTTCTTTAGCATCATTTTCTTCTAATCGTTCGTCAATTCTATTTGCTATATCAATTAATGTTATCGTTTTTTCTAAATATTCTAATCTTCTTTGATTTACTGCATAACCTTTTAACATATAATCTTTTAAAACTTTATTCGCCCACTGTCTAAAAATAATACCTTTATCAGATTTTACTCGATAACCAATACTTAATATCATATCTAAATTGTAATATTCTACATTTCTTGTTACACTTCTTGTTCCTTCTTTTTGAACTGTCGCAAATTTTGCGACAGTTGGAATATCTTTTAATTCCTCATTTAAAGCATTATTAATATGTTTACCAATTGTCTTTATATCTCTATCAAATAACTTTGCTAATTGTTGTCTATTAAGCCATACTGTTTCATCTTTCATATTAACTTCTAATTTTACATTTTGATTTTCAAATATAATAATTTCATTTTTTCCATTCAACATAAAATCACCTTCTTTTTCTATTTTAATAGTATATAAAATTTTATTTTAAATAATTTTTATCAAATTTGTACAAAAGTACCTTACACGAATTTTACACGAAATAGGTCATAAACTTTTTTTGTTAATTTAGTTTTTTAGCGTTATTTAGTCATTTTTTGCTAAACTAATTAAATCTAAAAGGGTCTAAAAGTGGCTAAATAAGGCCATTTCTTCTAGTTGCTATAATATGAAACAAAATATT
>CANRBO010000012.1 GCA_947628885.1 uncultured Clostridia bacterium
CAAAGCACCTACTAATATTAAAGCAGCTACTGCCATTTTTAAAGCATCTGCAGCATTTTCCATATCACTGTTCCTTTAAAAACTTTTTTTATTTAGTTGTTTTATCAACTCTTGTAACCTCAATAATTCTTATATATCCGTTACTATAAAATGCCGGATCAGTACTTTTTGTAGGTTTCTTAATCGAATTAGTATCATTAGAATCTTCATCTGTAGATGTATCATTTGGTACATTTATTTTATAAGTTGATCCGCTTTTTACATCTGCTGAAACCTCATAAGGTTCTGTTACTTTAGTATTATATATAATATATATTTTAGCAGTTTCTCCATTTGTTTGTGATGTAATGTTATTGCTACGTACTGTTTGCATTAAATTTTTAACATCTGTAGCCGATTGACTATTTCCAAAATATGAAGTAAATTGACCATTGTGTGCATCTGCTGCTTGGCTATCTAGGTTAGCCCTTTTTCCTGCACTAGCAGCCATATTATAAAAATATACTCCTAATCCTATAATTAAAATTGAAATTAATATTGCTCCTGCTATAATTAGAGCTTTTGATGCATTTTCCATTGTTTTTTTCCTCCTTTGATTTTTTATTTTTTATATATTAAATTTTAGTAAAAACTAAAAATCTAAAAACTTATTAAACTTCTTGAAAATATAAGTATTTAACATATTTAGTAGTTTTATGATATTTTATATCAGTACATTTGAATATTGCTCGTTTATATAATTTTGTAAATTGTGATATCTGGTTTGCATATATAGATTCCATTGGAAATGTTTTATCACTATCTGTAAATTTTATGTCAATCTTTATTGAATTTTCATTATTTTCTATATATTCGCCATTTTCGTTTCGTTGTATATTATTTTTATTATTACTATCAATTGTTTTATTAATTATTGTTGCTAATGTATTTCCGGTTATTTCTTTATTATACAAACTGCTATATTCTAGGTTATTATTATCAATGTGATCTTTTTTAGCTTTATAGTTATAATATGTATACAATAATATACCAAATAATATTATAACACAAAACATACTAACTATTAACTTTTTCATAGAATTCCTTTATATTATATCATTATATATTTTTTTATGCAATATTTTTTTCTTTTTTTTTGCTAATTTTTTATTTTTTATCGTCTTATCCATTTTTTATCTTATTTACACTTTTTTAAACGATATATTATTTACCAATCCAGTATTTTCATTAACTGTAGTTCCTTCACAACTAAATAAATAAGCATTATTTTCTTTTAAAAATTTATCCAAAATTTTACCTAAATCATTATATTGACTTGCACTTTTTACATAATCGCTATTATTAAATACATCTTTATCATCAATTGTAACTGTTGTATAGTATTCTGATGACGTTCTTGTATTATAATCTAATTGTCTATCATCATTTGCTTTTTTAGCAAAGTTTATCACTGATACTATTTCTTGTGCTGTAATATTGTCTCTATTTTCTAATATCTGAAAATGACCATTAAATGACTGTATTTGAGAGATTTGTAATCGTTGCTCCATGTTTTTTGAGAAATTTCCAAATGCTAAAAACATTGATACCATTAATGTAAGTATTAATATTGCAATTAATGTTTCACCAGCAATAATCAGTGCTTTTGATGCATTTTCCATTTACTCCCTCCAATTATTAATCATTTCGTTTTATTTGTGTAAAATATAATTCTTGTATTCTTCCCTTGCCATTTTTACTGTCAATCTCTCCGTCATATACTACATTATCACATTGAAAATATGATTCTTTAAATATTTTATTGAAATCCTTAGTTCCCGTAGATACAAACTTATTGATAAAATCTGATAGTCGATTATCACTTTTATCTAATTTATCTGTTTTATTATGTATTGTCCAATTATTTAAATCACCTGGACTTAATTGGTTTGATAAAGTTGTATCTTTAATAAGTGTTACAAATGCTATTATTTCATTATATCCGTCATATTCAGGGCTATATCTAGTATTTGTATCTGCTATTAGATTATTTAATGATATTAATTCATACCCACGTACTATACTTTTATTATATGATTCAAATTCTTTATTAAATTTTACCATTTCTTCCGCAGTTTGAATATTATCTTCCTTCTTATTATAGTCTGAGATGTTATTCCACATAAATATTAATAAAGAAGTTACTAATATTGCTATTAACATCCCGCCGACCATAATTATTGCCCTAGACGCATTTTCCATTAATATTTAACCCTTCCATTTTTATTTTGTATTTATTATGTTGCAGATGATAATGAATCAAATGATGATGACATACTTGTCATACCTATTAGTACAAGTGGTACAATTAAGTAACCAACAAATACTATTACCATTGGTGCAAATCCTATTACCTTGCCTATCATACCTTTTCTGCTTATTAATCTTTCGTTTGATTCTTTTCTCTTATCTCTATAGTAATCTCTATCTGAGTCAAGTTCATCAAATGCTTCAATAATTGGTACTTTTTCAACTGCTGTTTGTAGGTTTTCAATAATTCTTATAAATGGTTCGTATGTTACATCTTCTTTCATTACCTCTAAAGCTTCCCACGCACCACTTTCATAGTCATTTAAACATCTATTTATTGGTTCTCTGAAAATATCTGAATATCTACCTAGCCACTCTAGTATCATTTCAACGTCAACTCTTTCAAGTCTCATAAGCATCATGATAATAGTTTGATATTGCATTACTTCGTCTTCCATATCCATTTGTCTCATCTTTACTTGGAATTTTAACAATAGAATTGGTCCTGCATATCCTATTAAAGAAAACATCATTGCCATTAATACTTCAAACCATTTTAAATATTCTCTATTGATTTTTTCTAGTTTATCATAAATTAAAGATGCATTTTTTTCTATTTCTTCATCTGATGCGTCTCGATATTCCTTATTTCTTCTCATTGTTCTTTCAACATCTGAAAGTGTAGCACCAGTTTTTCCTCTTAATTCGTCAAGTATTACATTATGTTTCCTTGTCGTTTCTATCGCCCTATTTTCTTCCGCTGTCGACATCTCTCCTATTAAATCATAATCAGTTGTCGGTTGCGTATATATGTAATCAATTTCCATTTGATGTAATGCTATAAAGAACACTATTGACACTACAAAAGCACTTACTGCGATTACCAGTCTATTTACATATAACCACCTGATTTTTAACTTTGAAGCTGCGTCTTTTAAAAGCTTTTTTAATTTTCTATCTTCTTTTGTATTTTCTCTTGGTATAAATTGATCTACTATTTGTTTTATTATAGGTTTTTGATATAATTTTTCCTGCCATGGATTTTGCTCATCTTGTATTCTTTTTACAGCACCATTATCTTTTAATTTTCTAATTAATATGTAGCATATAAATGTTACAATCATTATTAATACTTGTACTATTAAGCCTTGTTTTCCTAAATAGAAATTTTTCGTAAATGAGAAATTTGATATTGACCAATTTTTCAATGGCTCTAGTAAAAGCATTGGTACTATTGATATTATTGATAAACTTTGAAATGTATAGTTTAGTTTATCTCTTTTTAAAATTTCTATTTGCATTTCTTGTGTTATGTTTTCTAAGTTTTTTAAATATAGAGATGAACCGTCTACTTTTCTGTCACCAAATTCTTGTGTTAAATA
The DNA here is from genome assembly GCA_947628885.1 of uncultured Clostridia bacterium. GTDB lineage: Bacteria > Bacillota > Clostridia > TANB77 > CAG-508 > CAG-793. The sequence continues at coordinate 3,672 of CANRBO010000012.1, forward strand.
TGATATTCCAGCAAACTCTTTTATGTAATTGTTTGGTGCTATATCGTAATATTTTTCAAGTTCTGTTTCAGGGTCTTGTGAATTAAGTATCTCATATATTTTTTCAGCCTGTCTAGAGATTTCTACATCTTCACTATCTTGTGCTGTTGCATAAATTGCCTCTCCAACCATGTTTGTTTCATGGTATGAGTGTCTTATTGCTGCGAAGAAGTTCATTTGTTGCATCAATAAGTTATTGTCTAATTTGTCAACCATACCGTCTGTAATTGAGTCTACTATAAACAATTCAAATATCAATATAATTGCCATTAAAAGTAAATTCTGATTTGTGATTATGATAACTAATAATGTTAATGGTATTACTATCAAAAGTGCTCTAAATACTATTTTTGCACTATCATTTCTTGTTTTGAATTCATCATCAATATTGTTTATCTCTAGTCTACGTCTAATTTTTAATAAGTATCTTTTTAAAAATGGAGTCTTTAAAAATCTAATATATAGTTTTTGGTAAAAAACTTCCATTGAAAAGCCTTTTTTCTCTGTCGTTTTTCTAAGCTTTTCAATTCTCATTACGTCTTCGTTTTTCATCCTTCTTCTAAGTCTTAAGAATAAAACTACTATAATAATGAAGGTTACAAAAACTATACCCATTAATATTAAAAGCACTGTTAATCCGTCAGTCATTTTTTAAAGACTCACCTCCTTTATCTTTTTAATACTTCTCCAATTTCACTAAATTTAATTCCCCATTTTCTACCTACAAATTCTGTAAATGCTGCTGCATCTGTTTCGTCCATATTTAGATACATTTCTTGTAGGTTCTTATCTGAGATTTTATTTGTGATTACAAGATTTCCGTCTTGATATTCTAATATATTTATATATTTGTACAATTCTTTGTTTGTCTCTTTTGTATAATATTTTGTAGTATTATCTACAAATTTTTCAAACTTACCTTCAAATGTTTTTTCCTTTTGGTGGTCAAATGTATAATCATTGACATCTTGCACTGGTATACACTCAGTTATTCTTTCAATATATCTTCTTCCTTTGAAATCTTTAACCATGTGGATGTCAAAATTAAGTACTTGAACAACTTGTTCTTCTGCAACAATTTCATTTGAGAAATCACCATTTCTAAGCATTGAGTTTCTTAGTGCTGTTACTAAGTTTGGAAATGTTTTTGCGTGGTGAGTAAATAATGTAAATTTAGATGCAACCTGTGCTGCTTGTATCATCCATGATGCAACTGGGTCAGTTGCAACCTCACCTATGATGTTAACAGAACCGTCAGTTTTTTTCTGAACATCAAGACCTTGTTGTCCTGAAATTGTATCTGTTTCTCTAAATGATAATATGTTTCTAGTTGGGTAAATTTTTCTTAAGTGAAGCTCGAATGCAGTTTCCTGAACACGGATGTTCATTGTTTCATATATGTTTTCAATCATACCCATAAGTAATGTTGTTTTACCAGAACCTTGTTCACCAGTTACTGAGATAATTCTTGCACCTCTTACTAAGAATTTTAATAAATCAATTGCATCTTCTTTTCCTGGTAATGTTACTAATTGTTCTAGTGTTGCTCTCTTAACATCGAATTTTCTTACGAAGAAGGCCCATGTTTCTGAGAAACTTGGTCTTACAACAACGACACGAGATCCGTCTTTCATTTCATTAATTTTGTAACCATTTGTATCTGATAATTGTCCTGGGTTGTTGTATTTGTATATATTTTGACATACTCTTTTTAGCTCTGCTTCTGTTCCAAATGATAGAAATGCTAAACGTATTGATTTACCTTGGAAGAATATCCATATACTATCACATGCACGTGGAACTTTGTTGCTCATAACTTGATTTAGGTAATTACTGTCAGTTTGTGCTACTTGGCTTAAGAAACTTTCTGGAAGTCCTGATACACCTCCTGATACACCGTCTATGTTCATATCTCTTACTTCATCTATAGAACTGTATCCTTTATATCTTTGATATATCCTTTGTACTATGACCATTACTTTATCATCAAAAGTTAAATTGAAGTTTTCTTTTGCATAAATATCGTTTATTTCCTCAGATGTTATAACATAAGAAGGTTTTGCATCTCCTGCTGTATATTTTAATTCTGCTAAATTATATTTTTTTATAAGTTCGGTCAATGCTTCATATCCAAAGTCTTTTTTATACATATATATTATAATGTCGAACTTGTCCTGTGGAGTCAAAAGTGAAGGAACATCAAAAGGTATTGCCTTTGATACATTAGTTTCATCAACTCCATATTCTTTTACAAGAACATCATATATCAGTTCTTTTACATATTTCTTATCATTGACATCCCCATAAGTACAACCTTTTAATGCTTTCTTTAACTCATACTTTTTAGCCTTTCTTCTTTTTAGTTCTTCTTCTGCAAGACCTAAATCATAAAGGTTTACTTTAGTTATTTCGTCAAGTCTTTTCTTGATGAAATTCATCATCATATCTAAAGTATAAGTTTTGTCATCAACAATAACTTCTTCTTCAATTTCGGAATTCTGTTTCTTTTTTAAATTATTTCGTATCAACGCAAAGGCTCCGAAAAGCATTGCAATGATAATTATAATGTTAAAAAACATTTATGGCACTCCTTTCATTTGTTCTACTATTGATTCAATCCATATTCTTCTGCTTGTCTTAAATAATCTATTTTTTCTACTGCTTTTTTTACTTGATCATAGAAAAATCCGTCTTTATCTTTAACTGTTTTTAATATCTGTAACGATAAAAAATAATCTATTATTTTGCCTTCTGCGCAACTATCTGCATACAGTATGTTATACGGTATTACAACTGGTATATTTTTTTCTTTTAAAAATCGTCCTATATTTTTGGCAGTATATTTTGAATTAAGATTATACTTTCCTACTAATAATAAAATATTTTTCTTTTTATATGTGTCATCAGCTTGTCTTACTTTTTCAAACTCAATTAATGATTTTTGATTTTGATTTAGTCCTACTACAATAAGCGATGATAAATCCATTACTTTTTTTTGATTTTCCTCAGGCATCTTATTGCTCAAATCTACAAGCACCATGTCATAAATTGAATTTGCATAGTCTGCTATTTGCGAAAAATATACAGATAAATTGCAATATTCTTTATAATCAGTTGTTTTCGGCGATTGCAGTATGTCTAATCTGTCTGTTAATATTGGCTTTGTGTAACTTTTAATTGAATCCTTATCTACTCTATTACTTGCAAATATTCTTATTAATCCCTCTAATCCATTAGAAATGTCAACGTTTAAGCTTTGTGTAAATATTCCTCTTAATCCTCTTTTGTTATTTAAACTTATAAAGCAATCTTCCATTGTTTTGTCATTGAAATCTGTAGAAATTATTAATATTTTATAATTATGTTCTACTGCCATTATTGACGCTATAGCAGCTATCGAAAGAGTTTGACCAGTTTCTTTCATGCTCTTGTTTACGAACGTTATAATTGACATATTAACTATCCTTTCTACATTTTTCTAATCGTTTTCCTTATTTCAATTTGATTAATTTGCTCACCTACCATTAATGATATTAGATATTCTAAACTATCTTTATATGTTGAAGTAAATCTTTTTAATGTCAATTGTTTAAAAAGTTGATTTGCCAAAACAGCTATCCTATCATCAATCGTATCAGCGAAATTTATTTTTTCATTTTTCCATGAAATATTGCATTTCTGCAATAAATTATTTAGGTATGCATCTTCGCTATTAGTAATATTACTTGAATATATAACTTTATAAATCTCCATAGGTCTTTGTAAAAAACTAAATACTTCTAATCCTCTTTGCAATTCATATTCATCATATGATGTAACAAAAAAGTTTTTGGCTAATGCTGGTAGCATAAATGAATTTAATGTTTGAATATTATCTGTATCAATTAATACATAATCATAATCTAGATTTTGTCCTAAATATTGCATAATTCCATTAAGATTAATAAATCCAACTGCTACATCAATATCTAAATATTCGCTTACATAAGCATTAGTTTGATTGCCTTCTATTTTTGGAACAACATATCTTAATCTTTGAAAAGTTGTAGCATCTACAATTAGGACTTTCTTATTCAAATTAGTTAGAACTTTTGCTATATTTAAAAGCAAGTCTTTTTTGTCATAAGAACCTATAAAACCTATTTGTTCCAATGTAATCTATCCTTTCTTTATAAATCTTTATTCTTCAACTCCATACATTGAATCAAGATATGTTCTTCTTTCTGTTTGTTGTGATGCTACTTCTGAACTTGTACCTGATTCTACAGCACTTGTTCTTGAACCTTCATCTATACTTCCAAGAGCACTTGATATGGCACTTCTATAACTATTATATGTTTCATTATATCTATTAACTAGTTCATTTCTTGCTGTTGTTACAATATTTGGATTTGAACTAATTAATTGTATTGTTTCGTATGAAGGAACATAAGTTGGTGTAGCTGCTGTTTGTATTCCCGGTTCTGTATATTTATTGGCATACAATTTGCTTCCATTTATTTGATATGCATCAACTATTACTGCACTCATAACTAACATTTGCTCTTCAGTAACATTTAATATAATTGTATCAGCCGAATATGTACCTCCTAAATCAGACATCTTTACTTTCTTTTTAGGAAGAACTATATAATCTTCACCTGAAGGCAACCTAAATCTTATATCTATTGTATCTCCTTCTTCAAGATTTGCAGGCAATATAATCATATTATATTCTTGCTCTCTTAAATCATTAGTAACTGCATCTTCTTCAGTCATAATCATATCTTGAGTTATAATACTTTTTTCAGGTATATCTATCTTAGCTATTACCTTTATTGGAAGTATGTTTCCAGCTTCATCAACTGCCTCAGACATGTCCAAAAAATCTGCTCTTGATATAGCTCCGCTAGTTGCAACCTCTGCATTAGCTTTTACTATAGTTAGCATATCGCTTGTAATTTCTTCTCCTGATTTTACTGCTGTTGATAGCACAGTTACCTCTCTTTGAGCCGCTATCCTTGCCTTTTCATCTTCATTTTTCTTGTATAAAAAATATCCCAAAAGTGCCGCAATTAATACTCCTATTAATCCAGCAACTAAAATTCCTTTTATAAATGATGAACGCGCTTTTTTCTCCAATGGATTCATTGTTGCCATAGTTAAATCCTCCTACATATATTATTTTAAATCTTCATCTATTTTATAACATTTAAAAATCTAAATCAATAAATATTTATATTGTTTCTATAATTTAATATTCTTGTAATATTATTGTAACATTCTATTACATTATGTATTGTGTTAGCAATTGCTTGTTATTGTGTTGGCAATGATTTATTATTTTGCTAGCAATTAGTTGTTATTGTGCTAGCAATTAGTTTTGGTGAGATTTTTATGTATGCTGTCATAATATTTTCTTGATAGTTGCTAATTGCAATATTTTTTATTATGTATTTTGTTAAGAATTACTTGCTTTTGTGCTAGCAATTAGTTGTTACGAGATTTTTTTAAATTATAAATTGTAATAATTATTTTTATTAATACAATTCCAAATAAGAATCCTAAAGTATCTATAGTTACATCTAACGGAGAAGCCGCTCTTTCGCTGATAAAGCTTTGATGTAATTCGTCACTGCACGCATATAAAAAACCTATTAATCCACTTATAGCTATTTTCCTTTCATCTGTTATTTTAAAAGTTTCCAACAATCCTATACACCAAAATCCTGCTATTGTGTATATTGAAAAATGTGCTAATTTTCTAATTAACGGATCGATAATTTCTACTATACTGTCTATCTTCGAATTATCATTAACTAAAAATTTAACAATATTGTAAATAAAGCCTTGGCTTAGCTTAGTTGACTCTTCCCCATTTTGGCTTGAAAATATAAAAATTATTCCAAAAGTTGCTATTAATAATATTGAAAACAATATCCTTAAATATATCTTCTTATTTTTCTTCATGTTCAAACAAATTCCTTTCTGATTCACTAAGATTGTAAAATAAAATTTTAAAAAAAGCAATAGAGGATGTCCAAATTGAACTATCCTTTACAGGTAACGTTCATATTAGGACATCCTCTTACAAAATATTTTATTTATTGATTTGCTTCTTTTTCGTTTTTCTCAGCTTTTTCGTCTTTCAATCCTTCAGCAAGTGCACCAAGTCCAGCCAAGCTAGCAGTTGCATCAAATGGAATAAATACTTTATTAGCATCTCCGTTTGCTACATCTTTCAAAGCTTCAAGTGACTTTAGTTGTACTAAAGTTTGGTTAGGGTTAGCTTTCATCATTGCACCATAAACCATTTTTACTTCTTCTGCTTTTGCTTCTGCAACTTTTCTTATAGCTTCTGCATCTCCGGCAGCTTTTCTAATCTTTGCTTCTCTCTCAGCATCAGCTTGTAAAATTGCAGCTTCTTTTTCACCTTGTGCTTTAAGAACAGCAGCTTGTCTTTCTCCTTCTGCTTGAAGTATAGTAGCTCTCTTATTTCTTTCAGCGTTCATCTGCTTTTCCATTGCATCTCTAATATCAGGTGGAGGAGTAATATCTTGAATTTCAACTCTATCAATTGAACATCCCCATTTTCCAGTAGCTTCATCTAATATGCTTCTTAATTTATCATTGATTACATCTCTTGAACTGAAAGTTGAGTCTAAATCCATTTTTCCGACTAAGTCTCTAATTGATGTAACAGAAAGATATTCAATACCTTTCTTTAAACTTTGTATTTCGTACACAGCCTTTACTGGATCAAATACTTTATAAAAGACAACTGTATTTATTTTAATAGTAACATTATCCTTTGTTATAACTTCCTGTGGAGCAATGTCTAATGTTTGTTGTTTTAAACTAACAATGCTACGAACATGGTCAACAAAAGGAATAATTATTGTAAGACCCGCGTCTGCAACTTTGTGAAATTTACCTAGTCTTTCAATAATGTATACTTCAGATTGTCTAACAATTTTTACACTTAATAATATACATATAATTACTAAAATGGCTAATATAATTAAAAACCACATAATAAACCTCCCTAATTTTTTCAATCTATATTAATTATACCATAAATATCGCAAAAAATAAAGGGGTTTTGTAAATATAGTTGCATATTGACATAATATTTTTATTTAAAAGTATTATTTTGTAGGCGTATCTTTCTGTCATAAAAAAACTATTGGAATATATCTATATCATCTTACAGTAATTCTATTACTTCGCTACTGTTACAATTCTGACCTTTAGGTATCGCAGTAATTTTAAATCTTGAGGTGTTGTTGCCAAATTTAATCTCTACTGTATCACCAACCTTGATTTCATAACTTGGTTTTACGACTCTTCCATTTACTGAAATCCTACCATTGTCTGCCGCTTCGTTTGCAACAGTTCTACGTTTAATTATTCTTGCTACTTTTAAAAATTTATCTATTCGCATTTTTCAATCCTTTCATTATTATATTATTTTCTTTATTCGTGATTATATTATTTTTCTTGTTTTTAATTTGATTATATTGTTCTCTCTATTCTTGATTATATTGTTTTTCTTGTTTTTAATTTGATTATATTGTTTTTTTTATTCTTGATTATATTATTTTTCTTGTTTTTAATTTGATTATATTGTTTTCTTTATTCTTAATTATATTATTCTTACAATTATTCATTTGTTGCCTTACAATTAACTAATCATTATAAAAGTGCCTATATTGTTATTATCTTATTCATTATATAAATATATAATTTTGTTTAAATATGTTGAATAAATCAATGTTTTGTCCACTTTTCTATTCATAGATTTTTCTATAGCTTTCTTATACAAATCTAATTGAAATTTATATCTCTCTATCAAATCTAATTCTGTCACATTTCTATCTGTTTTATAATCTGCCAATATAATCTTATTATCCTTATCAATATAATATAAGTCAATTATTCCTTGTACTAGCACATTTTCATCCGTTTCCTTGTATGGAATATTCATATAAAATGGCGTTTCTTTATGAACTTCTAATGCCTGTTTCATATCTTCAAATAAATCTGATTTTACATAGTTTTCGATAATTTCTTTATTATCAATTAATGCCTGTTTTTCATCTTGCGTTATATTTAACTTTTCTAGTAAATCTTCAAATTTAGTATATGAGTTATCAATATTTTGTAGTGCTAAATGTATTAATGTACCAAGCTTTGCTCCTTTTATTTCTTCTTTTTCCTTCTTTTGAAAATGTTGCTTTACATTTAGTTTATTGTCTATTTTATTTATGTAGTTTTCTTCATCATCTGCTGTTTTATTTGACTTTTCTTTGTTGTTCTTCAAGTACTCTTCTTTTAACTCTGTAACCGAAGTTTTGCTTGGAGCTTCAATTGCATCTTCAAACTCGTATTTCCAATTAAGCATATCATCTACTAATGCATACTTTTTTTCATCTATTTTTTTATTTTTTATAGTAATCTCAGGTTTAATTTTTTCAAAAGTTTCTTCATAATTTAAATCAGACTTATCAATTATTTCTAATTTTAAATCTATTTTTGAATTATTAAGGTAAACTAATTCAATCCAGTCTAAAAATCTTATATATTTTTCTACCAACTTTGGATTTATTCTATTAGGTGTGTCATGGTCTTGATATTTTTCTAATTCCTGCTTCTTTTTATTTAAGCTCTCTTGGACTTGCTTGTCAGCAGCAACAATAATAATTTTTTCCTTTGCCCTCGTAAGTGCAACATATAGAACTCTCATGTCTTCCGAGATTGCTTCATTTTTCATTTTTATTTTTATTGCTTCTTTAGTTAAAGTTGGATATTCCATCCCCTGACCTAGTAAATTAACTCCAATTCCTAACTCTTGGTCAAATACTATTTTTTCCTTCATATCTTGCAAGTTTATTTTCTTATCCACTCCGCACAAGAACACTATTGGAAACTCTAATCCCTTGCTTTTATGTATGCTCATAATCCTTACAACATCATCATTTTCGCCAATTACTTTTGCATCTTGTATGTTTGACTGAGAAGCAATCTTTTCTATAAAAATTATAAAATTAAATAATCCTTTAAAACTTATTTGTTCATAATCTTTTGCTTTTTCAAATAATTTTTTCAAATTAGCTTGTCTTAATTTTCCGTTTGGCATTAATCTAACATAATGATAATATCCTGTTTCTGAGTATATCTTCCAAATTAGTTCATCAAGTGTGAGTTCCTTTTCTGCTTTTTTTAAGTCTTCTAATAGTTCAAAGAAACTTTGAAGCTTTTCTTCTGTTCTTGCATTTATTACTCTTCCTTTATCTCCCGTCTCCCACGCCTTTGTCAAAGCTTTAAAAAATGGGACTTTTTGCTCTTTTAGTCTGATTTCTACAAGTTCATTTTCACTGAATCCCCCTATTGGAGATCTCAAAACAGTTACCAATGGAATATCTTGTAATGGATTGTCTATTATTTTTAACAAAGACAATATTGTGTTTATCTCGATAGATTCCAAAAATTCTGATGCAGAGTCTGAAAATACTGGTATTCCCTGCTCAACTAATTCTTTTTCATAAACTGGAGCAATCTGCGACGTACTCCTTAGCAAGATTGCCATATCTCTGTATTTGAATCCTTGCTTAATTAATTCTTTAATTCTTTTAGCTACAAATCTTGCTTCTAAAATAGATTTTTCAATTACTTCATCTTCTTGCTCATCAATTTTTGATATATTCATTTTACTTTGCTCATTATCATTATTTTTTGTTTCTGTTTGATTGTTGCTTGTTTCCGTGTCAACAATTTTAAGATTTTCTGCTTGGTTACTACTTGTTTCTGTCAATTTTTCTTTTTGATTACCACTTGTTTCTGTCTCAATTATGTTAAGCTCTGCTGTACAATCTATTTTAGGATCGTCAAAAGAGCCTGAAAAATTAAGATATTCTTCCTTCGTGTACTCCATTTCTCCTAATTTTTTACTCATTATATTTTCAAATATCTGATTAGTTAGATTTAATACATTTTCCCTACTTCTGAAATTATTATATAATTGTATTTTTGTATTATCATTAACAATATTTTGTGTATCATCTGCTTCATCACTTGTTATAATTGCTTTTTTGTAGCTTTCATATTTTCTTAAAAATAAATCCGGTCTTGCCTGTCTAAATCTATAAATGCTCTGCTTTACGTCACCTACCATGAAAATATTTTTTCCATTAGATACGCTATTTAGTATCATCTCTTGTATTAAATTAGAATCTTGATACTCATCAATAGCCACTTCTTCAAAATCATATTTTTTTGCAATTTCGGTTTTGCTTCCATCTTCGTTTACAAGAATTTTTAAAGCCAAATGCTCTATGTCAGAAAAGTCTACAATATTTTTTTCTCTCTTTCTTTTTGTAAACTCTTCCTTAAATTCTAGCACCAATTCTTGGATTGATTTTAATATTGGATACATTGCACTAATATCTTCTATCGCATCTTCAGAATTGCATACTACTATGCCCTTTAGCTCTTTTTCAAATATGTTTTTTGCTTCATCACGATTTTCCTTAGCTCTCTCCTTTAGCTCTTTTGACGATTCTTCCATTTTGCTCTTTCTAGGCCATTGCTCAAACGCTTTTTCTGCAATTCCACTATACATATTATCCCAAGTATCTGTTTGAATTGAACTTATATCATCAATATCTTGCATTATAACAGTTAGAAATGGAATCAATTCTTGATTATTTTCTACTTTCTTTCGTGCACTTTCTAAATTCATCAAGCAATCAGATAAAAGTGCTTTTGCCTTATCAAATAATAATTTTCCCCAAGTTGTATTTGCAAAATCTATTTTTTTATATTGATTCTCACTATCTTTTAATTGTATGTTTATCTCATATTTATTGTCTATATTATACTCTTCGATTTTTTCATCTAACCATTTTTCAGGAAATGGCACACAATTAATGAATTCATAAAAATTCAATATAATTTGCTTTAAAGGCTCATCATCTTTGTAAGAACAATATAACTCAAGAAGTTTTAAAAATTTTTCATCTTCATTTTCATATTTTTCTTCAAATATATCTTCGATTACTTCCTGCTTCATAATCTCAATCTCAGCAGAATCAGCCACTCTAAAATTAGCTGGCATACCAATCTCAAAAAAATTATTTCTTATAACATCCAAGCAAAATGAGTGAATTGTACTTATATGAGCTCTATTTAGGAGCAAAATTTGCTTTTGCAAATATTCGTTGTTAGGCTCTTCATCAATTTTTTTATAAATTGCATCAAGCAATCTTTGTCTCATTTCACTTGCAGCTGCATTAGTAAACGTAACCACCAACAATTTATAAATATCTATTTTTTTATTAACAACTTTATTAATTATCCTTTCAACTAAAACAGTGGTTTTTCCAGAACCAGCAGAAGCTGATACTAGAATATTTGCACCGCTTTTTTCAATTGCTTGTTTTTGCTCATTTGACCAATTCATTTTGATTTCCTTTCATTGCTCATTTTTCACTTCATTTATTTATTTTATGTCATATTTAGTATATCTTAGTTTTTTGCATATTTCAATATTTTTCGGGCAAAATAAAGTAAAAATGTATGTGCCACAAAAGGCAAGAAAGGAATTTATTTATGGATAAAAGTAAAAATCTCAAAAATAGCACTGAAAGCATCGATATGGGTGCAAAAGTTGATGAGAAAGAAAGCAATATATCTAGTAGTAACGCTGATAATGGAAAACATGAATCTACTACTAAATCTACAGATAGTGAGATCGTTTTTGACCCTGATTGCTCAACTTTTGACACTTGTGGTTTCGGTCTTGATTTAGCTGTATTAAATGAAATAAGCAAGATTGCAAAAATGGGTATGAGTAGTATTTCTTTTTTAACATCAAAAATATGTGATACTGAAATGAAAAAAATGTTAGTCGCAATGTACTCACAATATTCTAATATTGTTGCCCAAGTCAACCAACATTTTGAAAAATATGGCGAAGTGCCTGAAGATATTCCATTGCATGCTAAAATGATGAGTTGTTGTGGAATAAAAATGAATCTTATGAAAGATCGAACCACATCTCACATAGCAGAAATGATGATTCAAGGAACTCTAATGGGTGTTATTGAGGTACAAAAAATATTGAATTGCAATTTAGACATTGATGAAAGCACAACAAAACTTCTTAAGGAATTTAATAAATTTCAAAGAGAAAATATTGATAAGCTAAATGCTTATTTATAAATGCTTTAAGTGTATTATTGTTGTTTAATTTGCAAACTTACATTTACAAACTATATAATGCACTTTTAAATGTAACGTTATAAAGAAGTGTCTCCAATTATTTGAGTACACTTCTTTATTTTTAGGTATTATTAATTATTTTCTTTTAATTCCAATTTAAAAGAAGAATTAAGTGAAACTAATGGGCAAAATGCTCGAATACTATTCTCATATACATTAGAACTTATATAACCACCTTGATCATAGTAGACACGACAAACACTTTTTGAACTAGAAATACATGGCGAAGATAACCAATAGCCATTATTGTTTCCTGGATAGTACATTGTATCAATATGACTATCTGTTTGTATTGTATATTTAGCTGTATAACCTGCATAATCTTTATCTAATGATGGACCAAACTCATAACCAATTTCATTTCCATTATATCTGCAAAATAATCTTTTTCTTTCTCCTCCTTCTGTTATATCCCCTGGTACTGGCTCATTACTTTGTTTCATCAAATTATAATGTGTATTATAACTATCTATCATCATTTCAATACTTGGTGCTCCAACTATATAATTTAGTTGCTCTAT
>CANRBO010000013.1 GCA_947628885.1 uncultured Clostridia bacterium
TCTCTCTCTCTCTCTACAGTTTCAAGAGTTTCAGGCTTTTTCATCTTCTAATTTTCTCCATTTTTCTTATGTTTTATATGTCTTACTTATACATTTTTGCTTATATATTTTTTACGAATTTATTTTTGTCATTTATATTTTACTATATTAGATTTTGAATTGTCAAGGATTTTTATTTATTATCTCTAGTATTTTATTTTGTATTTCATTTAATTGATTATGATAATCATTTGGGTAATTACTTGGGTAATTATTTGGGTAATTTATTTTTCTCTTTCATTAATATAATTATTGCTAAGTCAATTCTTTATTTTCCATAAGATTAACGACTTTACTTTTTATACAATTATTTTATCTTTTATATTATTGAATTTGCTATCTCCTATACCTGATACATTTTTTATATCTTCAATATTTTGAAATTTCCCATTTTGCTCTCTATATTCTATTATCTTTTGAGCTGTGCTTGCTCCTATTCCTGGAAGTGTTTGCAATTTTTCCAAATTAGCAGTGTTTATATTTACTTTGATTTGTTTTTCTTCGTCTTCTGCTTGGGATGCCGCTTCCAATATTACTCCTTCTCCTGCATCTTCTCTAATATATTTAATGTCTTCTTCATTTTTTTCTGATATTTGTGCTGTTTCTGTTATACTTGGCACATAAATTTGTACTCCGTCTTCTATTACATAAGCTAAATTTACCTTTGATAAATCTGCTTCTTCTGTTTTTCCGCCTGCTGCATTTATTGCGTCTATTATTCGTGCTCCTTCTTCTAATGTGACTACGCCGTGGACTATTTACTTCTCCTATTACATGTACTGTTATTGTTTTTTTATTTTCTGCTATTCCTATTTTACTTTCTTTGACTTCATTGTCTTCGTTTTCATCGATTTGATTTTCTTCATTTGAGTTTGTGATTATATATTCTGTTTCTTCTGCGTAAAATGTTTTATACAGAAAGAAGAATACTACTAATACTATTACAAACCCAACTATGAGTACTAATACCTTTTGTTTATTATTTAAATTTTTTATTTTTTCTAAAATGTTTTCCATTATTTTCTTTTTTGTATGTATTATACAAAACTCCTTTCTTTTTATTTTTAATTATAAAACGTGTAATTACCAATTAAAAAATTCTATTGTGAATTTTTAATGTTTTTATTGATTTATTTATAAATTATTGCTATTATTATATTTGGTATTTTATTTTTAAGGAGACTAATTTTGAAAGTTAAAAAATTACATATTTATAAATTATTAATAGCATATTTTATTTTTTCTTTTGTATGTAGCTTCTATTTTTTTAGCTTTGCTTCAAGTCAGGCTACTGATGCATCTCTTTCTGTTTCTACTATTAGCACACCACTTGCTACTGTAGGTACTCCAACCAATGATGATGCTGCTGTTGTTGATGTTTATGCTCAGGGTGCTATTCTTATGGATGAAGATTCTGGCAAGGTTTTATATGAGAAAAATGCAAATGAGAAAATGTTTCCTGCTAGCACTACCAAAATAGTTACTGCTCTTTTAGTTTTAGAGCATTGTGAATTCTCAGAAATGGTTAATGTGAGTTATTATGCGATTCACAGCGTTCCTGCTACTTATTCAATCATTAATCTTTATCCTGGTGAGAGTATTAGCATTAAGGATCTTTTATACAGTCTAATGATTGGTTCTGCTAATGATTCTGCTTTTGTTCTTGCTGAATACATTGCTAATGGTGGTAATAATTACTCAATTGATGCTTCTCAGGATACTAAGAACAAGTTTGATGAGAGTATTCAAAAATTTGCTGATATGATGAACGCTAAGGCTAAAGAAATTGGTTGTTTATCTACTAATTTTGTTAATCCAAATGGTATCCACAATGAGAATCATTATTCTACAGCTTACGATTTAGCTTTAATTGCTCAGACTGCCTACAAAAACTCTACTTTAATGGGTATTGTTAAGGTTATGTCTTTTTCTTTACCTAACACCGACATTTATACTGGCGAAACTCGAACCTGCTCTAGTACTAATGCCCTTCTTTACAACAATAAGTCTACATATTATGAGTTTGCCAATGGTTTAAAAACCGGATACACCGATGCTGCTGGATATTGCATTGTTGCTACCGCTTCTAAAGATGATGTGGATTTGATTGCGGTTATCCTTAATGGTTCTGCTTCTCATGGTGCAATTCCTGATGATCAAATTGATACTTCTAGGGAAGGCGACTGCAAGAGATTATTTAATTATGGTTTTGACAATTACACATACACTAATTTGGCTTCTAGTGGTGATGTTGCTTCTACAATCACTATCATAAATGGTAATAAGGATACCAAATCGTTAGATTTAATTGTTAAAGATGATATCAAGGCTTTGATTATGAAAAATGAAGTTATTGATATTACTCCTGACATTAAAGTTTCTAATTTATTGGCTCCTATTGCTGCGAATTCTGTTGTTGGCACCGTGACTTATCAATATAATGGCATTACTTATGTTTCAGATCTTATTGCTGCTCATGACGTTTATGCTAGTGACTACAATAATTTTCTTATAACCTTATTTGGTGTATTTGCTACTTTATTATTGATAGTTATTATCAAAGGCAAATTTTCTAAACCTAAGAAAAAGAAAAGGAAGAAAAAGAAACATTAATTCAGTTGATGTTACTTTATTTAATAATTATTATTGTAATGACTACTATTAAAATTATAATTATTGCTATACCATTTAATAGCTCAATTATTTTAATAACTATTAAAATACTATTTATAAATAATATTAATAGTGGGGACTAAATTTTAAATACAGAAATACTATACTGTATCTAAAAGAAGTCCCCACTACCTTTTATTACATTTTATTTTATTTATCTATTTCCTTATATCTTTAAACTTTTCATTTATTGTCTTTATCTTTACATTTTTAGCTTATTTTCTTTATCTTTAAACGTTTAAGCTATTGTCTTTGTTTTAGATTTTTTATTCTTAACCTCGTCTTTTTATTTTAATAATCTTGTCCTAATATAATTGTAAAATCTACGTTCTTATTGTCTTCTCCTGTTTTTACAGTTCCTGTGCATAGCAATGATTTTACTGCATTTCTTGCATCATTACTATTATTTTTTCTATCAATTATTACAGTTGATTCTACAACATTTGTGCTTCCTTTTGATGCAATTTTATATCCTTGATTTTGTAATTGTGTAACTGCTGTGTTCAACTTAGTTGTTGATCCTGAACCATTTAATATCTCTATTGTTATTTGAGATGGTTTCTTTGTTACTTCTGTAGTTCCTACTTGTACTTCATTTCCACCAGTGCCTTGTTCATTATTTTCTTCAGACGCTTTTAGAAACAAATCATTTACTACTTCTTTTGTTTTTGTCTTGTCTACTATGAATAATGCTACTTGATTATAATATCCTGCATCTCCTGGCAAAGCGTCTGATCTTAAGTTGTCTATATTAAATTCTACCAATGCTGGTATATATTTTTTTATTACGTCCCATGATAAATTTGTTTCTAATCTTTCTTTTGCTATATTCATTAACTCGTTTATTTTAGTGATATTGCTTGCTTTCATTGTTTGGCTTATTACTGTTTTTATAAATTCTCTTTGTGTTTTCATCCTTCCTAAGTCGTTGTCGCCATAATCGTCTGAATATGATGTTCCATTATTATTATGTCTAAATCTTACAACACCTTCTGCTTGTGCTCCGTTTAGCAACTGATATCCTGGTTCTAGATGTATAAATAAATCTTGGTATGGATCATCATAATCCATTTTTATTGGTACGTCAAAATAAACTCCACCTATTGTGTCAACTAATTCTCTTAATGCTGCTGTATCAATGGTTATGTAATATTTTAAATTTAAACCTGTTAGCTTATTTACTGCATCAATCGTACTTTGCGCGCTTATTGAATATCTTGCATTTATTTTATCAAATGCTGTTGCAGAGTTTAGGTTATTTCCAACAAAACTGTCTCTTGGTATTGATAACATAGATGCTTGCTGAGTTTTTGGACTATATTTTACTACTATAATTGTGTCTGTTAAATTTAAGCTTTGTCCCATACATAGTACATACAAATCTTCCAAATTTTCTATTTCACTTTTGCTTGTCCCTACTATTGTTGATAAAATTCCAGATACTCCTCCACCGTTCATCTGAACTCTTATCATAAAATATGCAACAAATGCTATTATGATTATCAATATTCCCAAAAATACTTTTCTTGCTGTATGTTTTTTGGCTTTTTTACCTTTTTTGCTTTTTTTATTATTTACTTTTTGATTTGATTTCATTTGTTTTCCCAACTTTTTCACTCTCCTAATTATAACTAATCTATAGTATAACAGAAATATTTCTAAATATCAACATTAGTGTTACATATTTTTAATTTTGTTCATTATTATATTATTATTGTACATCATTTTTCCGACAAATGAATTGTTGATTTGGTCTAATACAACTGTATTTTCAAATACTGGTGATATTGTTGAGATTACGGCAAATGCAAAATATACAATTATTATTCCTTGCAAACATCCTACAACAGCTCCGCCTAAGTGGTCAAGTTGTTTTAATATTGGTAATTTATTTACTATTTTTGATAATACTTTTACAACTAGCAATATCGCTCTTGCTATTATAAATATTCCAACAAATGAAAGTATCATAATAATTTCCGTTGATAACTGAGTTGAGATTTGCTCTATTGCTTCGTCTTTTGCTGTATTTACTCCTTCTGTTTGTTCATTAATAAATTCTTGCATACCTTTTGGCAAACTTGAGCTTGCGTCTAGTTGCAAATCCGCTTCGTTCATTGGTATATTTTGTTTGATGACTTGTTTAACATTTTCTCCTATTGCGGTTTTTTCCAATATAAAATTTCCAACTGGTTTATAAAATAGCAATGCTACTATGAGTGCTATTATTAAAGAGAAAAAACTTACCAAAGTTACTGTTAATCCTCTATGTCTTCCAAGTATTATTGCTAATACAATTACAATTAAAATAATTATATCTACTATCATATTTAATCTAATTCCTTTCTAAGGCACAAATCTAGTTGGAAAATTGTAATTATTTTTCAACCTTACCTTTATTATAGGCTTAAAACCTCTATTTTATCTTTATAGATAATTCCTGCAACATTATCCCCTATTGTAATGTCTTTAATATTTTGTATTGAAGTAAATTTTTTAACAAGCCAACCGTTTGTATTTACAAATTCTACTTCATTTCCTAAACTTACTGCTATTATATCATTGTTGCAATATAGATTTTTCACAGTACTGTTTATATTATATATATTTTCTTTTTTGTTTTCTATATTCCTGATTTTCAATTCATATTCGCTATTTATCAATCCTGATTTACTTTCATTTATGCTACAAATATATCCATTTAAATTTATGTCTGCAAAGTTTATTTTATTATCTATTTTTAGCAATTCTTCATCGTTTCCTTCTGAAAAAATATGTATACTATTATCACAGAAAGTTACAATTTTATTATTTTTATATTTAATGTTTAATATTAATGTATTTGAATTTGTTGTATAAGTGTAAACAATCGATTCTCTTGGCACATTTTTTGCTTTTTCTATTGATATAGTTTTTACTAATGATTCTATTACTGTGCCTGTAGTTTTTATCTCCACAAAGCTTAAATATTTATTATCATCTGATATTGCTACATCTGTTGCTGTTGAGTTTGATAAATATGTCCTAAATTCTTCATTTCCATTAATATTATACATTACCATTATTGATTTATATGTAGTTCCGGTTAGCACCACACATACTGCGCCATTTTGGTTTACCGTTATTTGTGAAATATTTCCTTCTAATTCCTTATGCCATTGCAAACTGTCATTATATATTAGATATAAATTTTCTCCATTTTCATCTGCTAACAAAAGATACCTACCATTTGCAGAAAATTTTGGATTAGTAATTGATACATTGATTGTGGTTACTACATTTGCATCACTATTATATATTGTTAAAGCTCCATTTCCAACTGTTGCAATATAATTGCTATATGCAAATGCTTTTATGTTGTCGCTTTCTTCTATTGCTATAAATGGCAGATTTTCTTCTCCTATATCCTTTTTTAGAATATTTTTATCTACCCATAATCTTATAGAACTATTTCCCAAATACAAACCAATTGCTACTATTACAGCTATTACAATAATTGATAATATTATCATTATAATTACTTTTTTCATACTTCATCCTTCGCTATGGTTTTTATTTATTTTATAATACTTCTTGATTGTTTTCAATGTTTTTTGCAAAATAAATGAGAAATATTTGTGATATTTCCCATTTACTTTTTATTATTTATTTTTTCTTTTCCTTACTATTGTAATGATTATTCCTGCTATAATGATTAATATTGGTACTCCAAAGATTATTACTTTTACAATATTATCTTGTGCTTCTGTTGCTGTGTAAGTTACAACACCTAAATCTTTTCTGATTCTTATTGAGTCTTCTCTGTCTGACAAATATGCTACTGAATTTAATAGTATATCTCTGTTATTTCTTAATGATATTGGAGTTGTAAGGCTTTGTCCTATTTGAACAGTTGCGTTTGTTTCAAATAATGCATTTGAAATTGCTACTAAAGTTGACTGCTTTTCATCACTTATTTTTTTAGTTAAAATTTCACCTAATACAAATGGTCCTTCTTCATCAGTATCTAATTTATTGTATATGCTTGAATTTGGATCTTCTCTGTAAAATGATTTGTCTGTTGATTGGATAAATGCTGATGCTGTAACATTTAAATTTTCCAATGTTTCTGCATCTGCTGTAGTAATTTTTCCTGCATCCATCATTACTATTGAACCGTCTGTGTAAATATCTTTTACTATACTATTGTATGTTAGCTCTGGAATAATTAATTCAGGACTTCCAACTAACATATTTTCTGTTGATTGTTCGCATACAATTCCTTTTGAAAAATTAATTCCATATAATGATAGAATTTTGTTGACATTTACTAGATTTGAACCGTTTTGATCTTCATTAAATATGTAAGGATTTTGCATCCATATAATATTTCCACCATTATTTATGTAATTTTCAATTTTTTGCGTTTCAAGGTCTGTGAAATCTTGTACCGGATTAGCTATTACTAAAACGTCGCATGTTTCAGGCATATCAGAAGATAGCAAATCTAAAGTATTTACATCATTTACTTCATTTGAAATTTGTTGCGATAATGTATACAAATATGAAGAACTACTAATTCCATATTCTAAATGACCTGTTAGAAAATATACTTGTGGCTTTTTGGCAATTGTTACATCCAATATAGCATTTGTAAGTTTTTGCTCAGTCACATCAATAGTTTCATAACTTGTGCTATCATAAGTATACATTTCAGACGCGTCAATTACTTTATATCTTTGATTTGATGATACTGCAACTAATTGATCTGATGAACTTGCTCCATACTCTGAAGCCAAGTCAGGTCTTTCTTCAACATTTACAATTTGTACATTTATTTTATCATTTACATCATGATATTGTTTTCCAAGGACAACTGCAGAACTTTCTTCTGTATATCCAAAGAAATAAACATTTACATTTACCTCGACTTTTGCGATTTCATTTTTTGAATCGTCTGTTAGTGAGTATATTTTTTCTTTTGTAAAATCTAATGGAGCAACATCAATATTTTCAATTATTTTATTAAGCAATAGGAAAATAACAAGTATTATTGCTACTAAAATTATTGTTAGGCTAGTTTGTCTAAGCCATTTTTCTTTTATTAATTTCATAAACTTTCTCAACTTTTTACCCTCCTATTTCACAAGCTTTCTTTTTTGTAATACTATTATTGTAAATAATATAAACATTACTGTAAATGACACTAGCAATACAACGTTTGCCAAAGCGATTGTGCCGTTCATAAATGAATTGTAAAATGCATACATCAATGAGAAGGAATCTGCTGCTGGTACCATATTAGGTAAAAACCACAATAGTAGGAAAAATCCTATTGAGATAACAGCTGAGATTATTTGATTTTCTGTAAGGCTTGATGCAAACATCCCAAATGATACATACGCTATAGATAATAATGTAAATCCTAAAATTGCAAGCAATGATGTAGATAAATGTGGTTCTCCAAAATACTCTAATATTGCATAATGCATTAATGTAAGTAATGCAGAAATTATAACAACTATAACAGCAGCTATAAATTTCCCTAAAACAATTTGAGTGATACTTTTTGGTGATGTAAGCAAGATTTGCTCTGTGCCATTTTTTCTTTCTTCTGCAAACATCCTCATAGTTAAAACTGGAACTATAAATGTTAATACTGTTACACTTGAGCCAAATATACTTGCAAAGTCTGATCTCATATATGCAAATACATCTAAGTAAAAGAATAGACTACAAGTTAGTAAAAATATTCCTATATAGATATATCCTATTGGAGATAAGAAATAGTTTTTTAATTCTTTTTTGATTATTGCTAACATTATTTTTTACCTCCTTTTTTGTTAGATTTAGTTTGTTTTGCTTTGCTTGTTTGCTGTGTTGCCTGTTTTTCTTTTTTATTTTCTTCTTTCTTTTTTGTTTGATTTTTGTTTTCATTTGTTTGTTTTATTTTGCTATCTTGCTGACCTTTGCCATTTCCTTGTTTTTGTTCTTTATTGTCATTTTGTTGACTTTTACTATTTTCTTGTTTTTGCTCTTTGTTGTCATTTTGTTGACTTTTATTTTTTGTTTGTTCTGTTTTTTGTTTTTCTTGTTTATTATGCTTGTCTTTACTTTTGCTATTTTCTTGCTTTGACTTTTGTTTTTCTTCTTTTTGTTGATTCTTTTTTTCTCTTTTTTCCTGTTTTAATTTTTTCTTCTCTTCCTTTTCTTCTTTAATTAATTGTTTTTCCTTCTCCCACTCTCTATCAAATTCTTCTTTTCTTTCTTTCTTTTCCGCTTGTTTATCTTCTTTTATAGCTTTCTTTCTATCCTTTTTGTTCATGTTCTTTAATTCTTCTTCTCTTTTTAACTTTTTAGCTTCTTTCTCTTTTCTTGTCTTTTCTATTTCAGCTTCTTTGTTATTTATAACTTTTAAGAAAGCATCTTCCAAAGTGGTTTCTGTTTGCTTTAATTCAAATATTGTAATATTATCCTTTGGTAAAATTTCAAATAATTTCTTTCTTATATCAACTTCTTTATTAGATGTAACAACATACTGTTTTGTACCGTCATCATTGTCTTTTACAAGTTTAACTTCTTTAATGTCTGTTATTTTCTTTGCAATTTTATCCATTTTATTTTCTTTATCTTCAACTGTAATCATTATGCTATTTTCAGCTTGAGTCTGTTTTTCAAGATTTTCCGGAGTATCAACTGCTAAAATTTTTCCCTTATTAATAATAACTACTCTTTCACATATTTGACTAACTTCTGATAATATATGTGAACTTAATATTACTGTATGGCTCTTTCCAAGAGTTTTTATTAAATTCCTTATCTCAGTAATTTGCTTTGGATCTAGCCCAACTGTTGGCTCATCTAATATAAGTATATCAGGATTTCCTATTAAAGCTCCTGCCATACTAACTCTTTGCTTATATCCTCTCGAGATTTTTTTGATGAGTTTCTTTTGAACATCTTTCAAGCCTGTCTCTTCAATAATTTTGTTTACTTCATCTTTTTTGTCTTTTCTTTTCACATTTTTTAGCTCTGCCATATAAGTAATAAACTCTCTAACTGTTAAATCATTGTATAATGGCACGTTTTCAGGCATATAGCCTATTTGTCTCTTTGCCTTTTTGGGTGATTTTGAAACATCATATCCATTAACAATAATTTTTCCTTTGCTTGGCTCTATGTAACCTGTAATCATATTCATTGTTGTAGATTTGCCTGCCCCATTTGGACCTAGGAATCCAATTATTTCATGATCCTTGACATCAAAACTTATGTCATCTACAGCTACAAAATTGCCATATCTTTTAGTAACTTTTTTTACCTCTATCAAGTTCTTTTCCTCCAATCTCTTATTTCCCTAAGAATTTACAAAGTAATATTATCACTATATAAACATTTTTGGCAATACTTTTATATTAATTTCACAAAAAATTCACATTTTACTTATGGAATTGAGTTTACTTTTTCACTAAAAAATGCATGTTTTTAATTATTAAATATAAAATAAATGAATATAGTTATTTTTGAATACGCCGCGCAGCAATTAATCGGAGCGCTAGTGAAAGGTAAATAAATCAGCCCTCATTAATGTTAAAATTTGAAATTTGTGACAGCAAGGGCTTGGAAAAATAATGATTTATAAAATAAAAAAATAAATGAATATGGTTATTTTTGAATATGCCGCGCAGCGACCAACCGGAGCGTTAGCGAAGGGCGAATGAAGCAGCCTTCATCAATGTTAAAATCTGAAGGCTGCGACAGCAAGGCTTGAAAAAATAATGATTTATAAAATAAAAAATTAAATGAATATAGTTATTTTTGAATACGCCGCGCAGCGACCAACCGGAGCGTTAGCGCAGGGCGAATGAAGCAGCCTTCATTAATATTAAAATATGAAGGCTGCGACAGCAAGGCTTGAAAAAATAACTATATTCATTTAATTTAATTATTAAAAACTTATTTTTAATTGTTAAAGAAAACCGTATATGCCATATAAGCACTATACACATCAAATTTACTTGTAACCTCATAAGGTGCATGCATTGATAATACTGGCACTCCACAATCAATTACATCTACTCCCTTATTAGCAAGTATATAAGCAATGGTTCCGCCACCGCCAATATCAACTTTGCCCAACTCTGCTAATTGATATTTTATACTATTTTGATTAAATATTCTTCTAATAAATGCTACATATTCAGCATTTGCATCAGATGAATTGCTTTTGCCTCTAACTCCAGTATACTTATTCAAAGAGATTCCATATCCAATTAATCCTGCATTATGTGGGTCTGATACTGAAGCATATAGTGGATCTGAACCTGCATCAACATCTGCTGACAACATCCTTGAATTGCAAAATACCTTATCTAAAAGATTTGGTCTGTTTATTCTTGATTTGTTCAAAAGCTCTGCAATAAATGTATCAAATACATGTGATTCCATACCTGTATTTCCCATGCTTCCGATTTCTTCTTTATCTGAAAATAAACATACTGCTGTTCTTTCAGGATTTTGTACATTTAATATTGCTCTTAAAGCTGTGTATACACATACTTTGTCGTCTTGTCCGTATCCCGCTATCAAGCTTTCATCAAGTCCAAGTGTTCTTGTTTTAAATGCTGGAACTACTTCTAATTCACTACTCATGAAATCATCTTCCGTAATTCCATATTTTTTATTTAATAATTTTAGAATATTCTTTTTAACTCTATCTTTGCCCTTTTCTTCTTCATCATCAGGTCTATTACCTACAACTACTGCTAAATTTTCACCATTTATTGCTTCTGACAATTTCTTTTGCTCTTGTTCTTTTGCAAGATGTGGAAGTAAATCTGTTATTGTAAATACTGGTTCATTTTCGCTTTCTCCCAAAGAAATTGTTATTTTTTCTCCATTTTCTTTTACTATAACTCCATGTATTGCTAAAGGTATGGCAGTCCATTGATATTTCTTAATTCCACCATAATAATGTGTTTTCAAATAAGCAAATTCGCCTTCTTGAACTAATGGATTAGGTTTCAAATCAAGTCTTGGTGAATCAGCGTGTGCGCCAATTATGTTTACTCCTTCTTCCATACTTTTAGTTCCCATAACTGCCAAATATAAATTTTTTCCTCTATTTACGAAATATACCTTATCTCCTGGATGCAATTCTGTGTATTCATCTAAAGATTTGAATCCACTTTCTCTCGCTATTTTTTCAGATAAAGCCACTATTTCTCTTTCAGTTTTAGCTTGGTTTAAATAATTCATGTATTCGTCTGCAAATTGAAATACATTTTTTTCTAAGTCTTCAGTAATTTTTTCCCAACCTGATTTTCTTTTTCTTTCTAACTCACTCATTGTAAAATTTCCTTTCTTGCCTAAATAGGCTACTTTCAAATAAATAATATTATTTATTTTGTATTATTCCAATTATTTTATTCTATTATCCTTATATCACAAATAAAATAAAAATAAAATATATTTGATTAAATATTTACTTTTTTTTATTTTTATTGTTTAATATAGTGGGGAGAAATATAAAAAAAATGAACTCAATTTTATATGTTGGAGAAGAAGAAAAAAATCTCACAGATGAAGATTCCTTCACAAGTGAAGATTATAGAATTATCGAAGAAGCAGAGGAAATCATTAGAAATAATAACCCTGATTTTAAACCAGTTATTAAAAAGAAGCACGTTGCTTTATTAACATTTTCAATTATATTCTTTATTTTGTTTATTTTTATTGCTGTTTTCTCTACAATATTTGCACTAATGAACATGGGTCATTCTAATATTATGAGTGGCGTTAGTGCTCTTGGCATTGATTTATCAGGTCTTTCTAAGGAACAAGCCAAGGAAAAAATAATTGAAGAAACTAATAATAGAATTTCAACTGAACTTGTTTTAAAGCACAATGACGAAACTTATACTTTGCATTTATTAGAAATTGATGCAAATTATGACATTGATAAACTAGTTGATTCTGCTTATATTGTTGGTAGAACTGGAAACATTTTTATTAGTAATTATGAGATACTTAATTGTATGATACATCCAAAAGCACTTACTGCATCTATTTCTTATAATGCTGATAACTTTTTATCTGTTCTAGCTCAAATGGAAGGTAGTTTTAGTGACGGATTAAATGATCCATACTACGAAATTGACGGAACCAATTTGACAATACATGCTGGAAAAGACGGTTATGTTATAGATTCAAAAGCATTAATAAATTTATTAACAGAAAAGTTAACCGCTTCAAGCTATGACTCAAACGCCATTGAAATACCAGTTTTACAGAAACAAGCAAACCAAATCAATATTGATATGATACATACAGAAATTTATAAAGAAGCAAAAGATGCATATTATACAACAAATCCTTTCGCGGTCTTTCCTTCATCAACTGGTATAGACTTTGCTATATCTATTGATGAAGCAAAAGCTTTAATTACTGGAGAAAGCGACACTTATACCATACCTCTTAAGGTACTATATCCAAGCGTTACTACAAATGATATTGGCACTGAAGCTTTTCCAAATTCATTAGCCACATATTCAACAAGTTATGCAACAAGTAACGCAAATAGATCATCAAATATAGCCTTAGCAAGTTCAAAAATAAATGGCATGGTTTTAATGCCAGGAGATGTATTCTCATTTAATAACTCAGTCGGCAGACGTACTGCTGCAAATGGTTTCAAGGTCGCAGGTGTTTATGTAAACGGTCAAGTTACAAACGATTATGGTGGCGGAATTTGTCAAGTGTCTAGTACATTGTATAATGCTGTATTAAGAGCAAATCTTGAAATTGTAGAAAGAACTAATCACATGTTTAATGTTGGATATGTACCTATCGGAACTGATGCAACCGTTTCATGGGGTGCTCCTGATTTTAAATTTAAAAATTCAAGAAGTTACCCAATAAAAATAGTTACTTCTAACTATAATAAACGACTTACTGTTACCATCTATGGTCTTAAAGAAGACAATGAATATAGTGTTGAGATAGTTTCATACCAAACTGGAACAGTACCTTTTAGAACCACTTATGTCACAGATAATTCTTTAGCTAGCGGTCAAACAAAAGTTATTCAAAGTGGCTCAAATGGTGCAACATCTGTAGCATATAGAATTTTAAAGCAAAATGGTGTAGAAGTATCTAGACAGTTACTTTCAAAAGATACATACAGCCCACATAATCAAATAATTGCACGAGGTCAATAATAAGTTGTAACAATTATAAAAAAATTAAAGGAGAAATAATTATGCCATATTTTAAAAAATTAGTCGGAGATCGAATATATTTATCTCCAAAATATGCATCAGATGAAGCAATAGAAAAATACACTAAATGGATGAACGATTTTCAAGTTACAGACTATATAGCAAAAAGTGCACAAATAGTAACTTTTAATTCAGAAAAAGAGTGGATTGAAAATTCTACAAAAGATAATGACGACAGAAATTTTGACATAATCGATTTAAATACCAATAAATTAATTGGTTCAATAGCATTAATGCAAATTAATTGGATTGAAAGAAATGCTGAACTTGGAATATTTATCGGCGAAGAAAATTATAGAGGAAATGGATATGGTACTGAAGCGATAAATTTGCTATTGGAATATGGATTCAAATATCTAAATTTACATAGTATTAAATTAAGCCTTCTTTCTATAAATGAAAGAGCACATAAATGCTATCTAAAATGTGGTTTTAAAGATACAGGAAAAAATAGAGAAGAAATATTTTTACACGGAAAGTATTATGATAAGTTATATATGGATATACTTGAAAATGAATTTACTGGAGATTATATAAGAAATAAAAATATTGACTTGTAGAAAGCTTGAAAAATAATTACAATTCTTTTCCAATCTAGATTTGTGTCTTAAGTAAGAAATGAGGTTAAAAATGAAACTGCAAAATGTACTTAAACATATAATAATACTAATAGCATTAATAATATTAATAAGTGTATTGACTGCAAATATATTATTTACAGCAAATATATCAAATGATGAAGGTGAAGTTGTAACCCTATCTATAAATAATATATGGTCGCTATTGCTATCAATAGTTATTGGATTAGCAATATATTTATTAGGTTATTTAATAAATAAAATAGATAAAAAATATATAAGAGTCATCCTATTTATAAGCGTGCTAATAGCATATTTGGTAGTACAAATTGTATGGATAAATTATAGAAATATATATCCAGTAGCAGATCAAAAATATGTTTATGAATATGCACAAGATTTATATAAAGGAAACGATGAAAGCTTAATAAATTCACAATATTTAGAGCTATACCCACAACAACTTACATTAGTTTCCTTGTTTAATATATTTTTTAAAATATTTAAAACTTGCAATGTAAAAATTATACAGTACATCAATGCAGTTGCAAATACTTTAAGTATAATTGCAATCTATTTAATAACAACCAAATTAGACAAGGAACAAACTATAAATGCTGTTATTCCACTGATGTTATTTTGCAGTTTTTTAACAGTACCATTACTTTCTACTTTTGTATATGGAGATGAAATAGGCTTAACATTTGCTCTTTTCAGCACTTATTTTGTTATGGAATATAATTTAAAACATAAAAAAACGTATCTTTTTATTTCCGCGATATTAATGAGCATTAGTTGTATGTTTAGGATGAATAACCTGATATTTGTTATCGCTATACTAATTTATTTAGTCTTAAATATATTGAACAAGAGATATAAAATCAAAGAAAATATAAAAGAGTTGGTTGTAAAAATATTGCTTATATTATTGTTTATAGCAATAGTAATCTTTCCTACTACACTTATCAAAAATATTATGCAGAATAAATATCAATTAAATAAAAATAACTCTTTTCCTATAATAGGATTTTTAACAATTGGAATAACAGACGGAACTAGACAAGCAGGTTGGTATAATGAGTATGGTGGATTGGCTTGGCAAGATGTAAATACTTCAAAGGAAAAATATGTTGAATTACTTAAAGAAAGACTTCAATATTTTAAAACAAACCCTTTATATATAGCAAAATTTTATGCTAAAAAAATAACATCGATGTGGGCAGAAAATTCCTTTGCATCAGTATTTTATAATACTGCATATGGAAATTTAATTCCTGAAGAATATCAGGATGAAAATCAAAATGAACAAATAGCAAAACATGAAAATATAATAATAAATATACAAAAAGGTATAGTACTAACCATATTTATAACAACTGCAATAGTAATTTTTCAAAAACGCCAAAATTTATCAAACGAAATACTATTATTGCTTATAATGTTTATAGGCGGATTTTTATTTCATATAATATGGGAAGCCAAATCAAGATATATAATTTCATATATAATAATGCTTATGCCAATTGTAGGAGTTCATATCAATAAAAATATTATAAAGAAAAGGGGCTGTAAAAAAAGTCCTAGCAAAAAATGAGTGAAATTTTTCACTCATTTTTGTTATAAAAAACGCCACCAACATTGAAATTGACAGCGTTTATGGTATAATTATTGTATGAAAAAACTAATCAATACCAATAAGAATTATACACCAAAACAACTAAAATTGCCAATAGAAATTGAAAAAATTATTGAAATTTCTGATCC